>JAAFHR010000017.1 GCA_013298455.1 Betaproteobacteria bacterium
TCATGGAATTGTGATTGTCGCCGTCTGACAAGACGACCATCCCCGGCAGCGCTGAACCGAGCACCGAAAGCGACGCCAGATTCGCGCTGTAGCCCGAGGTGAAGCTAAGCGCTGCGGGTTTGTCGTGGAGCCGGGCCAAGAGTTGTTCGAGCTCCACATGCAGCGCGTTCGTGCCACCGATATTTCGCGTGCCGCCTGCGCCGGTTGCGCCGCCGTTGACGGCATCCAGCATCGCCGCACGAACAGCGGGGTGATGCCCCATGCCCAAGTAGTCGTTTGAGCACCAAGTGATCACTTCGCGCGCTTCGGCGCCGTGTTCGCTGTGCCACTGCACGCGCGGGTAGCGCCCGGCGGGGCGCGAGAGCTCTGCAAAAATGCGGTAACGTCCCTCGGACTTGAGCGTGCTAATTCTCGCGTCGAACAAGCTTGGGTAATCAGCGGATTGGATCAAAACACGATGCCTTCAGATTTAGACCCACATTTTACGAGCCCAGCGGATCGCCAGCGTCAATCGCAATGGCGGGCGGGTCGGTTTAGCTTCGCCAACGATCTCAAAGCCCCTGTAGTCGTGATGGGCATCGTCAACATGACGCCCGATTCGTTTTCCGATGGGGGCGCGTTGTTAAACGACGCCTTTGACCCGCAAGCCGCCGTTTCTCGCGCCTTGCAGATGATTGAAAACGGTGCCGACATCGTTGATGTGGGCGGTGAATCCACCCGTCCGGGCGCAGCGCCCGTTGGCGCTGACCTGGAAATCGCTCGCGTGATACCGGTCATAAGTGCGCTGGCGAAGGCAGGGCATTGCGTTTCGGTCGACACCAAAAAGCCAGCGGTGATGCGAGCCGCGATTACTGCCGGCGCGTCGGTCGTCAACGACGTGTTTGCGCTGCGGGCCGAGGGGGCAATGGCTATTTGCGCGGAGCACGACGTTGGCGTCGTGCTCATGCACATGCAAGGCGAGCCCGCGACCATGCAGGTTCTGCCTCGCTACAACAACGTATTGCTCGAAGTGACCGAGTTTCTGAAGCAACGCATCGCGGCCTGTGAGCGAGCAGGCATCGCGTCAGATCGAATCGCCATCGATCCGGGCTTTGGCTTTGGAAAAACCATGGAACACAATGTCGAGCTGACGCAGCACCTCCATCAGCTCGCCGCGCTGGGCTACCCGCTGCTGGCGGGCTGGTCACGCAAAGGCACGCTCGGCACGCTCACTGGGCAAAAGCTCGCCAAAGATCGGGTCAGTGCAAGCGTTGCGGCGGCGCTCGCGTGCGTCGCTCGCGGCGCGCGAATCGTTCGGGTACACGATGTGCGGGAAACCGTCGATGCGTTGAAGGTTTGGAGCGTGATGGGCGTTGAGTTGTAGCCACAACCCGCCCTGCGCTAGCGCAGGATGTAGGCGCGGACCTGGCCGCGCTCTGTGATGAAGCGGGATGCGGGCCGAGCGACGCCAGGTCGTCGCCTACACAGAGCGCCCCGCCAGGTCGTCGCCTACGCCGTAAAATCTGCCCATGACAAAACGCAAATACTTCGGCACCGACGGCGTGCGCGGCGAAGTGGGCACTCTGCCCATCACCCCCGACTTCGTCATGCAGCTCGGCCACGCGACCGGCCGCGTGCTTCGCAAACATTGGCGCGGCAATTCACGGCCCACGGTGCTGATTGGCAAAGACACACGGATTTCGGGCTACATGCTCGAAGCTGCACTCGAAGCGGGGCTCTCGTCGGCGGGTGTGGACGTCATGCTCACAGGACCCCTTCCAACGCCTGCAATCGCGTATCTAACGCGGGCGCTCCGGCACTCGGCGGGTTTGGTCATTTCAGCGTCGCACAACCCGTTTCAAGACAACGGCATTAAGTTTTTTGATCGGAAGGGCGACAAGCTCTCTGACGAAGCCGAGCTCGAAATCGAAGCGGAGTTCGATCTCGGTTTGCGCTGTGTGGTGTCGAGCGAGTTGGGCAAAGCCAAGCGCTTGCCGGATGCCGTCGGGCGCTATGTTGAATTTTGTAAACGCGCGTTCCCGGCGGACTTAACGCTCAGAGGCTTGAAGATCGTGGTGGATTGCGCCAACGGTGCAGCGTATCAAGTCGCCCCCGCGGTGTTTCATGAATTGGGTGCGACGGTGATCAGCGTGGGCGCGTCCCCTGATGGCGTGAACATCAATAAGGGCGTTGGTGCAACCTGTGAATCGTTCATCGCAGAGCAGGTGTTGAAACACGACGCAGACGTTGGCATTGCGGTCGACGGCGATGCGGATCGCTTGCTGATGGTTGACGCCAAAGGCTGCACCTACGATGGCGATCAGCTCGTCTACATCATCGCTGCACATCGGGCGAGCAAAGGCGAGTTGGGCGGCGGCGTGGTCGGCACGCAGATGACCAACTACGGGTTGGAAGCGGCGTTTGCCAAACGCGGGATTGAATTCGCCCGGGCGAAGGTCGGTGATCGCTACGTGCTGGAAATTTTGCGCGAAAGAAATTGGCTCATCGGTGGCGAAAATTCGGGGCACATTTTGTGTTTGGATCGACACTCAACAGGTGACGCGATCATCGCCGCGCTCGAAGTGCTGCGGGCATTGGTTGAACAAAATCGCTCGCTCGCTGAAGCAGCGGCAGACGTGAATTTGTTGCCCCAAGAACTCATCAACGTGCGCATTGATAAATCCTCGCCTTGGGCCGATAAGCCCGGCGTGAAATCAGCGCTCGCGCATTGGGAAAACACGCTCACCGGTCGTGGCCGGATCTTGCTGCGACCTTCCGGCACAGAGCCTGTGGTGCGTGTGATGGTTGAGGCGAGTGATGCTGCGCTCGCCCGCGAAGGCGCTGAGGCGATTGCGGCGGCGGTCGCCGCGTGAAACACGTCGCCTTCGCAGCATGAAGCTCAGCTATTCGCATCTTGATCTGATCGCGTTTATCGTGTTCGTTGTTTGCTGGTTTGGCTACGATTGGTTTGCCAAGCGCCATGCAGCGGATCGCCCGAGTTTGCTCACGGTGATGAATCCGTTTCGTGAGCGTTGGTTCGAGCAAACTTTGACGCGCGAAAACCGTATCGTTGATTCGGCGCTGGTGTCAAATTTGATGCATAGCGCCACGTTTTTCTCCTCGACGACAGTGCTGGTGCTCGGCGGTTTGCTCGCGCTTTTCGGCTCGATTGAAAAGAGCGCCGAGATTTTCGAGAACTTGCCGTTCGCGCAGCGCTCATCGCAGCAGCTGCTGGAAGCGAAAGTAGTGTTGCTGATCTTGCTTTTTATCTACGCACTCGTGAAGTTCACGTGGTCGGTGCGGCAATTCAACTTTGTCACGATCATTGTGGGCGCCATCGCTCCGCGTGAATCGATCAGTGCGGAGGATACATTGGCTGCCAAACGAGCGAGCGGCATCGTCACGCTCGCCGGAGAAAACTTCGGTCAGGGGCTCCGCGCCTACTACTTTGCGCTCGCCGTGTTGATGTGGTTTGTGCAACCGCTATTTTTTATGATCGCGACGGCTGTGGTCACGCTCATGCTCTATCGCATGGAATTTCACTCGCGAACTTTGGATGTGTTGTCGGGTAAAGCATGATGAAACGCTTTTCGTTTCAATGCCTTATTTATAAACGGCTCCAAGCCGTTTTAATAAGCTACCGATAACGCCTTGAAAGTCTACAGACGCCTTTATCCGTAAGGCGTTTGGCAGATTAGCTGAAGATTTGTCTCGCAGAGCGAGCGAAGCCTAAGCCCGCACGGCATCCGTCTTCGGCAAAAACATCACTGCAAACGTGGTGCAGGTCGCAATCACAGCCATCACCGTGATGAGCGTTGCGAAACCGCTGGCTTTCACAAACGGGCCAAGCGCCCAAACGGCGAGCGAAGAAATCCCAAAGCTCACCGCAAGGCGTAAACCTGCGACTCGTGAGCGCATGCTGTCATCCACGAACCGAGCAATGATCGCATCAGTGAACGGAATCGCGCCAAACACAAACATCATGTAGGCCGTTGCAAAGACGTAAAACGCCCAGCCTTGTGCGTTGATCGCGAGCACAAACGCGACCACTTGCGCGGCCACGATCGGCAGAAAAATTCGCTTGATCGGAAAGCGATCAATCAACTGGCCAACGATCACTTGGGCGAGCGATGCGACCGTATAAATCCCCGCAAGCAGCAATCCCAGTTTGGCAGGATCGGAGGCGATTGCAGAGAAACGTTCACGAAGTAACTCACCGTTGCCATTGGTCGTGAAATTGAAGAGTATGCCGCCCAATGTTGTGGTCACCGTTAGCACGGCAAACACGCGAATTGCGATGGCGCGATCAACGACTAACGGGTTCGCATTTTTTCGTTTTGCGGGCGACGCCAGTTCACGCGGCACGGCATAGGCGAAATACGCGCCCAACAGCAGGCAAGCCAGTGCGGGCACAACAAAGGCCGCTCGCCACCCGGCGTATTTCACAAGCAACCCCGTGATCAGCGCAGCCACAGCGATCCCCAAATTTCCCGCCAAACCATTGATGCCAATGACCGCGCCGGGCTTCTCGGCACCCTGCAGCAGCATTGGAATGCCCACCGGGTGATAGATCGCGCTAAACGCGCCCATCAGGGTGAGCGCAACGCCCATTTGCAGTGGCGTTTGCGTCAGCGAAACGAGCAAAAGCGAGGCGCCCATTCCAAAGAAAAAAACGAGCATCATCGAGCGCCTTCCCCAGAGATCACCGTAACGCCCCGCTGGGAGCGAGGCCAGACCAAACATCACAAACGCCCCCGTTGTGTAGGGCATCAAATCCTCCCAACGCCCTACGCCGAAATCAATGGCGATGGCGCTCACGGCCGTCGCAAAAATCAGTAACGCCAGATGATCAATGGCGTGGGCTAGGTAGAGGAGTATTCGAGTTGTCATGTGGAGGCCTGAGCTGCTTCGGATTGGGGGGGCTGAGCGGCGGTGATACCGAGCGCGCGCTCAATGTCTAGTTGGCGCATGGCGAGCGGCCACAGCCCGGCGTCGAGTTTGAGTGCGAGTAGCAAGCGGGCGCGCGCACCGGCTAGATTGCCGCGCCGCTGCAAAAGCTCCGCCACCGCCGCATGCGCAACGCCCACATCGGGGTGCCACATGGCGTTGTCGTTGATCTTTTTCTCGTACGCGGCGCCGTCGGTGGCTCGAAGCGCCAAGCGGGTGATGTAGCACTGACCCGCCAGCGAATCGAGGGCAATGCCCGTTTCAACCATTGATTGTTGCGCTGATCTGAAGTCGTCCCGAAGCAAGTGCAATTCAGCGATTTCTCGAGCAAACACTGCGCGCTCAGGGTGTGAGCTCAGCGTGGCAATCGAGTCTTCAGCGGCAGTGATGTCGCCGCCGAAAAAGAGCTGCGCGTGGGCAAGCTTGCGGGTGGTGTCGATTGTTGGGGGCAGCGCTGGCGCGAGCTTCACAACGGTGCCATGATCGCCTGTTAAGTGCGCATACTGAACGAGTGCGGCACGCTGCGTTTCGTTGAGCGATTCGTGAGGTTTCGAGAGCAACAATTGATAGTGAGATGCGCCGGGGGCGAGTGTTTTGCTCGCCAAGGCATAGCGCAAATGGGCGGTGTGTGTAATGAGCGAGGCTGGCGCAATCTCTTGCATGCGTTTTAGCGGCGCAAGCGCCGATGAAGATTTGCCCAATTCGAGCGCATTGTCAAAGCTCCCGGATGCGCCGTCAAACAGTGAGCGCACAACCGCCGATAGGTCCGCTTCGGTTTTCTGCACCGCTACCGCTGCGTCTCTTTCGCTCGTTTGGCTGCAAAACGCTGGTAGCAGAAATAGCGCTACACAGCAGCCAAGCGGCAGCATGAGCCACAGCGCGCCCACATTGACAAGCGCGCTCCTTGACACGCTAGGTAAGGCAAACGCCGCGACCAAGCCAATCAA
This sequence comes from Betaproteobacteria bacterium, assembly GCA_013298455.1. Taxonomy (GTDB): domain Bacteria; phylum Pseudomonadota; class Gammaproteobacteria; order Burkholderiales; family Casimicrobiaceae; genus Casimicrobium. Next base: position 5,874 of record JAAFHR010000017.1, read on the forward strand.
AGCAATCCAAGCGGCCAATCCAGCCGCTGCGTCGCGGCGTGGCATGCTCAAGGCGCTTGGCCACACACGGTGCGCGGCGATGAAGGTTGCGATGAGTGCGGGCACGGCAACGGCGCGAGCTAGCAGCGTGGCAACATCGCCCGACGGATCCCGGAGCGCGTCTGCGTCAATTGGGGCTGCAATAAAGCGCTGCGCCATCGCCGCAATCCACAGCGCGGGCGCTACGAAAAGTAGCGGCAAAAGGCGCGAAACGCTCTTCGAGAAGCGATGCGCGATCAGCAAAAAAAGCACCACGATCATGACCCAGCCAAGGGTGACGCCCCCGAGCCAGCAGGCGAGCGACGCCAAACCGAGAGAGAGCACCGCGGCGATCAGATCATGCTGGCCAGCGCTGAACCGCTCGAGCGACTCGCGGGTGGCAGCGATGGCGCGCCAAGGCCGGGCGGTGGCAATGATCGCGAGCGCCGCTGCGATCCACGCCCAGCTCGCGGTGTTGAGCGCCCAAGCGAATGGTGCAAACAGAGTGGCCAGCGCGATCAGCGCAGTCAGCGCCAAACATGAGCCAACGATCGCATGCGCTCGCTTCGTTGGGTTTTGTCTCAGGGCGAAACCCAGCGTTAGCATCGTTGCTACACCGGCAAGCGAGAGCCAGAGCGCCACGGGCAACACACGCTCGGCCGTGCCGCGCGGGGCCAGCGGCGGGTCGCCACTCCAGCTTGCGAGTGCAAGCGCCGTGCTGGCCAAGGGCGTAGCCGAGACGATGCGCGGCGTTTGAAGCGTCACGGCTGCAGAACCCTGCGGCGCGATCAAGGCGATGGCAAGACGAGTGGCATTGTCTCGCCACATGGGATGACCGCGCAGCAATACGCGGTGCGACACCGGCGTTGTTGAGGGCGGCAGCGCGACACTGGTGTTTGCAGGGCGGCGTAGGTCGCGGCTGCTGAGCCAGCCCAGCGTGAGCGTGGTGTTAGGCGGTATTTGATCGAACGACAGGTTGAGTGCGGTTACCTGCGCCGTCTCCAGACTGATCGCGCTCATCGTCGCCACAGCCGGTTGCCCGAGAAATTCGAAGCGCGCTTCGCCGTTGCTGCTCACCACAACGGCGTTGGCGGCACCCAGCGGCAGCTGCTCGGTACGGCTCCCGAGGTGCCACCCCGACAGGAGCGTAATTTGCACGATTAACGCCAGCATGGCAAACGCCAGCGCGACGAACGCCCCGAGGTTTCGCCCAGCGGGCCAAGTGGTGAAAAGTGCCTGCCATGCGGGGGCGAGAGAGCGAGCAGAGGGTGCCGAGCTAGCGGTGTTGGCGGCGTTTGCGGTCGGGATCGAGCCCGTGGGCGACAAATTTTCTGTGAGTACGGACGACATCAATGCGTTTTCGATGACTAACAATGAGTAGCATTTTCGCACCCCCAGCGTGAGAGCGTCGTTAAACTAAAGCCATGAGCAAAACCGATGATGATCTTTATCCTGCTCGGGGCAGCCGTCGGCGGTTGTTGGGCGCGATGATGGGGGCCGTGGGCGCGACACCGTTTGCGCTGGGTTTGGTGAGCGAAGCGACGGCATCCAATGGCACTCGCGGGCGTTTGGCGCTGCGTCCGGCGGCCTTTGACGGTGCAAACGGGTCCGCACTAATTGGCCTCTGGGGGCATGAGGCGATCGACGTCTCCGTGGGATGGTCAGTCGCTAGCGACGCGTTGGATCAAAAAAGCGCGGCACTTCGCTTGGCCGAGCAAAACGATTTTGTAGGCGCCATAGCATTGAGCGGCTTGCCGTCGGGGGCAACGATTCGCTACGCAGCGTTTGCGGGTGGCCAGCGCATTTCAGAGATTGGTGAGTTTCGCGCGCCATTCAAAGCGGACATCGCGACACCGAATTTTTCCTTAGTGTTTTCCGGCGACACCGAAGAGCGGCATCGTCCGTTTCGGATTTTTGACGTGATGTCAGCGCAAAATCCCGACGTGTTCGTGCACTTGGGCGACACGGTGTACGCCGACATTCCAAAACGTGAATTTGAGCCCAGCTTGCGTCACTACCGTCGCAAGCATTTCGCGATTCGAAGTGACGATGCGCTACAGCGTTTCGCGGGGCGAACCTTGACCTACGCCACGTGGGACGATCACGAAATCGAGAACGATGCCAATGGCGCACATCCGGCGATTGGCGTTGCTGGACAAGCGTTTCGAGAGTATTGGCCAAGCCGAAGTGTGTCGGATCGTGGCATGTATCGACGTGCCGCTTTGGGCAAAGACGTTGATCTCTTCATGCTCGATACACGTGCCTTCCGATCCGTTCAATCGGCTGAGAATGATGAGCGAAAAACGATGCTCGGTGACGCGCAGTTGGCGTGGTTTATCGATGCCTACGAGCGCTCTACCGCCCGGTTTCGAATCATCGCTTCGAGTGTGCCGATGCATGGCGCGAGCCAAGACGCCTGGGGAAATTATTCGATCGAACGTGATCGGTTGTTCGCGATGTTTCGTCGAGCATTTCGTGAACGCAGTGCGCACACCATCGTTTTGTCAGCGGATTACCACTTTGCACGCGAATGGCCACGCAATGAAAAGTCGGGCGTCTATGAATTCATGGCCGGGCCGCTCGCAACGTTTTTGACCTTCAGCCGCGACAACGGCGCCAGAGCGCGCAACTCGCGTGGTGAGCATTTTGTCTATGGCGACACCGAAAATTTCGGCAGCCTGCGCTACACCGCTTCGAGCAAAACGATGGACGTTGCGTACTTTGACCGAACGGGTCGCCAGCTTCACAGCCGCACTATTGGCTAGTTCACAAGCTTTTTGCTGATCGCCAATAAACGCAAAGCTTTGCTGCACTTTTTGTGGTTTTCTACGGATAGCATGAATAAGCTGCAATACCTTTTTGAATAACGTTCTCGTGAGATAAGCTGTTATTTTTCTCAGATTCTGAAATTTCGCCCCAACTTCGCGCTACAGTTGCGGGTTAATGGAAACGTTCTCAAAACAAATCGAAAGCGCATCCCGCCGGTTGGGGGTGTATGTTGCTTTGGGGTTTCTCGCCGCGCTCACAATGGTGGGCGGATTAGTCGCGCATGGCGTGTGGCAACAGCATCGCGTGCTCGACGACATTGAGGCGCTCCTCGAGCTGAGGGCCAAAAAAATTACCTTGGCATCGAACATTGAGGCGGTTTCGCGTCAAAAGACACAAATCGTTTTCGCACAGCTTTTGGTGACCGAAGACGACGAGCGCGCTGGGCTCCTAGGTCAGTATCTGGAGGCAAGCGAGCGCTTCAGTAAATTGCTCGATCAGTTCTCCGCGATCAAGCAAGATGGCTCAGATATCGCCGATGTGCAACGACTTCGCGCCATCGAAGAGCGCCACGGCGAGCTGCATGAACAAGCGCTCACCTTGATTGCCAAGGGAGACCGAGACACCGCCATGCGCGTGCTGCGCGAAAAGGCACTGCCGCTCCAAGAAAGCGAGGCGCAGACGATTGACAGTATCCGCGTTCATCAACAGCAGCGCATGGTCGAGCAATCCGGTGAAACTCGGAGCCAAGCGCGGCGTGCGATGTGGATCTCGGCGGGGCTAGGCGTGTCGGCTTGCTTGATGATTGCGCTGGTGTTTTTTGGTGTGCGTTGGCTGCTCCGCGAACGCAGCCGAACGGTCAACCAGAAAGCGCAGGAAATCGAGCGTTTGTCCGAAGAACTATTCATTGAGGCAACGCAAGACCCACTGACTGGTCTGATGAATCGCCGAATGTTTTTTCAAGAGCTAGAGCGCTCAGTCGCGCGCAGCAAAACGCAGCACACGCCGCTTGCGCTCGCCTACATCGATCTAGATCACTTCAAACCGATTAACGACCAGTTTGGTCACGCAGCGGGCGATCAACTGCTCAAGGCGATTGCGCAGCGTATGCGAATCACGCTCAATGATGGCGACGTGGTGGCGCGCTTGGGCGGCGATGAATTTGCGCTGGTGTGTGAAGGCGGTAGCGCGGCGACAGTGATTGAAATCGAAACCCGTTTGCGCGCTGCGATATCCGAGCCCGTGGTCCTACAAGGTGTTTCCATCAACCCTCAACTCAGCGTCGGATTCGCGCTCTATCCGTTACACGGTGAAAGCGCTGACGAGTTGCTATCGTACGCGGATCAATTGATGTACGCGCAAAAGGCGCGGCGAAAAAGCGACGCCAACGACAAGCTCAACGAAGCGCGGCGTCCGGCAAAGATTTCTCGTCAAGCGCCAGAGAGCCGCCGAACCGATCCAAGCAGCACGGCTGCGTCAGGGCTAGTGAAGCCTGCTGATGCGGGCGAATGAAGCGCAGCGCAACGACCGCAGTGACAGTCGTTGCACTGAGCGCTTTTTGAATCGCTAAAACCCAATGCTCCGAGCCCACTTGATGTCGGGCTTGACCTTGTGCTCTTGCTCCAGCTGCGACAGGAAATCTTCGGGAGCGAGGTTCTCTTCAAACAAGGTGACCTGCCGTTTCACTGAAGCGAAATCGCCCGGTGTGAGCATTTCGAGCTTGTGCAAGCCATCGCGCAAACGCCCGGTTAAGTTCGCGGCATTGCCCTCAAGCGCCTCGGTGATGAACATCTTTTCACGTTGCTCACGGGTCAGCGCTTTGAATTGAATTTTGAAGGTGAAACGGCGAAGCGCTGCTTCATCGATGCGATCAATCAAGTTCGTCGTACAGATGAAAACACCTTCAAAGCGCTCCATTTGCTGAAGCATTTCATTGACTTCGGTCACCTCGTAGCTGCGCTGGGCCATGGCGCGGCTTTGCAAATAGCTATCGGCTTCGTCGAGCAGCAGCACGGCTTTTTCGGTCGTTGCTTCCTTAAACATCGCTGCCAAATTTTGCTCTGTTTCGCCGACATATTTGCTCACCAAATCGCTTGCTTTTTTGATGATGAGCGGACGCTCAATGCTCTTGGCCATGTGCTCGCCTAGCGCCGTTTTTCCGGTGCCTGGCATGCCGTAGAAGCAAAGTGTTCCTTTGCCCTTAAGCTTCAACGCGCCGATGATTTTTTCAATCGGATGACGGGTTTCGATGTTTAGGAGCGAGAGATCGTAGGTCGTGACGCAAGGCCTAAATTCTGTGCCTTTGGCGTCGTCTTTGTTGCCGAGCGCGGCGTCGGCGCGATCAAGTTGCTTCAGCACCAAATCCTCAACGGAATCTTCAAGCTCGCCGTGAGTGAGCTGCGCAAACCGAGCGGCTGAATGAATTTGTGCGGGCGTCAACGAACGCCGCTCGGCGAGTTTCGCCACGAACTCATCGCTCACATTCAAGCCGCTCAAATGCTTCTTGGTGATGTTGGCGCGCACCTGCGGCGGCGGGTTTTTCAACTCCAAGTGGAATTGAAAACGACGACGATACGCGGGATCGATTTGATTGATGGAATTGGAAATCCAAATCGTTGGAATCGGATTCGATTCCAGAGTCTGATTGACCCACGCCTTGCCGTTTACGCTGCCGCGATGATGTTCATCGGATAAAAACATATTGAGCATTTCCGATGGATTGCTCGGGAATACGTCTTCTACTTCGTCGAATAAAAGCACGGTGTTACCACGCCCCTTCAAGAACGATTGGCTCACTTGCAATGAGCGATAGCGCTCTTTGCCGCTCAAGCTCTGGCCTTCGCGATCAAAGCACTCCACCTCGTAGAGCTCCGCGCCCGACATCGTTGAAATGACCTTGGCGAACTCAGTCTTTCCGGTGCCCGGCGCGCCGTAGATCAACACATTGACGCCTTTTTCGCCACGCGCCGTCGCAGTCTTGAGGAGCGCTGCGAGATAGCGTGCGTCGTCCTCCACGTGCGGATAATCTGCGAGCGTCAGAGCGCTTGCTTTTGCGGGCTTGGTGAACGCGGCCATCATCGCCGCATCGCTTTCATAATGCTCTTGCAGAATGGGCAGCAAGCGATCCGACAAGCGCATTAGATCGCCCAAATCGGTGATGTTGTGCTCAGCAATCGGCGCATCAATCAGCGCGAGCGATTCAAGCCGTCCACCGGATTTCATCGCGACCGCAATGTCGTTCGGAGAGACCTTGGCGACTTCGCCCAGCATCGCGTGGGCCTCAGCAGCGCTCGATGCTTTGCAGTCCACCAAAATCGGCCGCAAATCGCGTGAACATTTGGCGAGCGCCGCGCACAAAATCAGCGTGCGCTCAGCAGCGTTGAGCCCCAACACTTTGGCCAGTCGGCCGATGTTTTCGCTGATTCGCACCGGCACGTCGCGGGTGGCTTTGTCGAGCGAATCCACGGTGGTCTGAAAGAGCGCGAGCAAATCCTTGGCGTTTTGCTTGCAGAATTCGTCGAGATAGTAGAAGAGGGTGGTGTCGTCGTAAGTGCCGTTCCATGCGCCGTGGCGGGCGATGAATTCATCAGGCGTGAGCTTCGAAACACCTGCCCAAGCGGGCATTTCAGCGCAGCGATGGCCTAGGAATTTTTGCACCTTCTGAATGATGCTGATCGGCCACACTAGATTGCGTGCGGTGAGCGTCATCACGTCATTGATGTCGCGGCGAATATTGAATTTCGCGCCAAGCGAGAGCACCAATCGAAGCGCCAAAAGGCTCGATAGCTGATCGATAGGCGTGGCCAAATGCGCATGCGGAGATGCCACCGTCAATTCGGTGTTCAAACTGGGTTGGTCGCGATCTAGTGCATTCATCGTAGCCCCTCGAATTGGTGATGCCAGCATTCTGGCGACACTGTAACGCACTGCCGCAGTTGGCGGAGGACAGCACAGCGATGAAAGCGCTCGCCGGTCATCGCTGCGCCACAAATCGTGCCTAGAATTCAGCCTATTCTGTTGTCGAACACCTCACTATGCGCTTTCTTGTTGCTCTTCTCTCTTTCGTGGTGGCTGCCGCCGCATTCGCACAGTACCCCGACAAACCGATCAAGCTGATCGTGCCGTTTGCTGCGGGCGCGGGCACGGACGCTGTGGCGCGATTCGTCGCTCAGAAACTCGAAACTGAGCTTAAACAGCCCATCGTTGTGGAAAACCGCGTTGGGGCGAGCGGCGCCATTGGCACGCAAGCGGTTGCCGCTGCACCCGCCGACGGCTACACGCTACTCTTCGTGGCATCGCCTTTCACCACCGTGGCCGCCGCAACGCCCCAAATCGCCAACTACGATCCGATCAAGCAGTTTGCGCCCATCGCGCTCATCGCCACCGGGCCGTTGGTGTGGATCACCCATGAAAAAGCGCCGTTCGCTTCGATGCGCGAGATGCTCGCCTTCGGCAAGGCCAACCCCGGCAAACTGAGCTACGGCAGCGCGGGTGCGGGCGGCGTCAATCATTTAGCGCTCGAACTCTTCAAAGCGAAAATGGGCGTTGACATCCTGCACGTGCCCTACAAAGGCATCGCGCCTGCAACGACCGATTTACTCGGCGGATCGATCAATTTGCTCACCGGAACCATTCCCGCCGTATTGCCACACATCAAGTCGGGCAAAGCGCGCGCTTTGGCGATCACGGGCGAAAAACGTTCAGCCTTGCTGCTTGACGTGCCGACGATGAAGGAAGCGGGCGCCACTGGTACCGAGGTCTACAACTACTGGGGCATCGTCGCCCCGCAAGGCACACCGGCCCCGGTCGTTACGCGCCTCAACAGCGAAGTCCAAAAAATGCTCAGCCAAAAAGACGTCCAAGAGCGATTGCTCGGAGACGGCGTTGAGCTCACCCCCGGTGGTCCGGATCGACTGGCGGCGTTCATCGCTAGCGATTTCAACGGCTGGCGGAAGTTGGTCGTCGACGCAAAGCTCAAGATCGAGCAGTAGTGTAGGAGCGCACCGCACGGCCGCAGATTTGAGAATTTTTGGCCACAGATTTCACCGATTGCACAGATGAAGGCCGATGCAGTCCATTGAAATCTGCGTAATCCGTGAAATCTGTGGCAAAAAAGACAGGGCCGCAATTCATTCGTAAACCGTATTGGAGCCCATGGGGGCGACCGGCGTAGGAAATCTCAATGATTCTGGAGTCGCGGCGTTGAACGCGCCCAGGTGCGCGCCTACATCACGCTGTGACAGCGTGCTCTTTGAGCGCCGCGAGCGGCACGATGTCGAGTGCCTTCTCATGCGTTGACTCCAACACGACCTGCGGTGCACAGCCCGCGCCATAGGCTTCAAGCCAGCGCGCGGCGCACAAACACCATTGATCGCCAGCGATTAGTCCGGGGAAGGCATACGTCGGCACGGGCGTCGATAGATCGTTACCGCGAGATTTACTGAACGCCAGAAATTCGGCCGTCATGATGGCGCAAACCGTGTGCGAACCGCGATCTTCGGGGCCGGTCTCGCAGCAGCCGCTACGGGTGAAACCGGTCAGCGGATCGTGGCTGCAGTCTTTGATCGGTGTGCCCATCACATTGAGCCCGCGAAACGCCATGTTGAAACTCTTGAAAACAACTTAAAAACTGATTCTACGTTTCCCAGCAAAGCCCGCCGTATGCTTGGCAAGCATCCGTCGCAACAGCTTGAACACATCCGCATCAAACGGCAGCCGCTCGCCGCCCGCCACGGCGCACCATTGATCAAATCGCAATAGGTCAACGCGGTCGTTGACCTCATCGCGCTCTTCAAAAGTCGCCACGCCGTCAAACGGCCAATCGGGCATGCGCTGCGATGCCATCGCATCAGCCACACGCGCTTGATGCGCCTCGATAGATTCCGCGCCCACGCACACCCCAAAGCAGCGCCCAAGTTGGCGCGGAAAACACGGGTCGTTCAGCGTCCGTGGTTTTGAAAAACCGAGCGCATGGTCGCACAGCTGATGATCTTTGGCGATGGTTGCGAGCCATCGTTTGGCAGTGGCTTTATCGTTAAACGGCCCGAAAACGCTGCGTGTAGACGTGTCGCCGTCGCCAGAAATCCATTCATCGGCGGCGAGCCAAGTGGGCGCAGCGCTCGTAGACTCCGTCGCTTCATCAACGACACTCAGTGACAAAAACCCGAGTTTGGTTCGTTTGCGAAGTGCGATGTTGTGAAGCGGCAATTTCTCTTTCACCAACTGCGCTTCGAGCAGCAACGCGCTGAACTCGCCCGCCGTGGGGCGCCATTCGATACGCCGCAATTCTTGCGACAAACGAATGTCGTTTGGGGTCATGTGATCGCTCGAAAAGTGACTTCGAATCCGCGTGCGAAGCTCCTTGGCCTTGCCGATGTAGATGGGCAAATCGTTGATGCCGTAGAACAAATACACGCCCGGCGAATCGGGAATATCAGCGATGGAATTGCTCTCAAGTTGCGCCGGAAGCGATGGCATTTTGAGGAGCGATTTCGCTGCCGCAAAGACCGTCTCTACACCGTGATCCTCGGCGGCGTATCGAACGAATGCGGCAGTGGCCTCAGTGTCGCCCATCGCCCGATGCCGCGCAAAACCGCTCAATCGGTGGCGGTGAATGATCGCATCTAAACCATGTCCATCGGCGTTCGGATACAGGGCGCGAGAGAGCCGCACGGTGCAAAGGGCATCGCTCGTAAACGACTCCCCAGCACGGCGAAACTCGTTTTTGATGAAGCCATAGTCAAACCGTGCGTTGTGTGCAACAAAAAATGCGTCGGTGAGCAATTCACGTAGCTGGTCGCGAATTTCGAAGAAGCTCGGCGCATCGCGCACCATGTCGTTGGTAATGCCCGTGAGCACTTGAATTTCGCTTGGAATGGAGGTTCCGGGGTTCAAGAGCGTTTGCCAACGCACGGGCGCTTTGCCTGCGGAAAATCGAATCACTGCAACTTCAGTGAGGCGGCTGGTGAGCGGTTTCGTGCCTGTGGTTTCGACGTCAATGAATGCGAAATCGCCGAGGGCTAATAAAGCGTCAGGCAGCTCGATTGAAGATTGTGCGGCTTGCGGCACGGACTTGGCGAACACCTAGGGCTTGGGCAGCAACGCCAAAGCGATTGTCAAACTCACCAGCGACGCGATGCTCGATAGCGCGGTTGCAGCGGTGACCGTATCCTCATTCGTGCGGTAGCGCTGCGCAAAC
>JAAFHR010000170.1 GCA_013298455.1 Betaproteobacteria bacterium
TATGGGTGTTCTGTTCTTATCCGTTCGCCCTGAGCTTGTCGAAGGGTTGGTGGCGCACGACCAAGGCTTCGACAAGCTCAGCCCGAACGGGCTTGTTGCTTAGTTGTAGCGAAAGAAAAGGCCGCACGCTGGCGGCCTTTTCACGTCTCGTGTCAAACGAACCGCTACTTCACTAACCCAACTTCTTTGTAAAACTTCTCAGCACCCGGATGCAATGGAATGCCGGCACCTGCAACGGCGTTTTGACGAACGATCGATTTGCCTTTGGCGTGACCGCTGTCGAGCTGTTTGCGGGTGTTGTCATTCCACAGCGCTTTGGTGATGTTGTAGACAAGCGTGGCGTCTTGCTTGGCGCTCGTTACCCATTGCGCACCAACGGAGAGTGTTTTCACTGCGGCTACGCCTTTGTAGGTGTCGGCAGGAATGGTGTCGGCGCTGTAGAAGCCGAATTGCTTCGTGAGCTTTTCAGCTTCGGGACCGGTGATCGCCAAGATGTCAATGCCGCCCGTTGCGGCGAGTTCAGCAATCGCACCCGCTGGATAGCCGCCCACGAAGAAAAACGCGTCGAGTGAATTGTCTTTGAGCTTTTCGCCAGCGGCGTTGGGCTTCAGATTTTCAACCTTGATGTCTTTTTCGCTCACGCCGTACGCGGCGAGGATTGTGCGGGCATTGACGAGCGTGCCGGAGCCGGGCTCATCGAGCGAGACGCGTTTGCCTTTGAGATCAGCAATCGTTTTGATATTGGCGGCTTTGCGAACGACCAAGTGGAAACTTTCGGGATACAAGTTCGCGATCAAACGAAGATCGGCGACTTTGGGTTTGCCTTCAAACGTGCCCGTGCCGGTAAACGCCCAAAACGCCACATCCGCCTGCGAGAAACCGCTCTCAGCGCCGCCGCCTTGAATGGCGTTGACGTTGGCGACCGAGCCGTTGGACGCGACCGCAGTGGCCACCAAATTCGGAACAGCTGGCTGCGAAATCGCGTTGGCGATCAAGCCGCCGATGGGGTAATAGGTGCCCGCTGTGCCGCCGGTATTGATGCGGAAAAAAGTTTGCGCAGACGCGGCGGCGCTCAGGGCCAACGCGGTGGTGCCGAGCAGCGCGGCAATCAGAGTACGTTTCATCGATGTGTCCTTCAATCCAAAGAATTGAGCGCCAGCAAGCCATCGCAGCGCTTTGTATGGATTGTAGGCTTGTGAAACATTGGCGTAATGCGGTTTTCGCATGGACGAAACGCCCGGCGTTGTCGCCGGGTCGGTTCGGAGCTAAGAACGATGCGGCAGCTTTGCGCTAGCCTCCGATTCACCGCGCGTGAGGTGTTTTTATTTTTGACGCAGATTACGCTGATTGCGCGGATTGCCGCTGATTAGTTAGAGCGATGCAACGATCAAGCAAAAAATAATCGGCGTTCATCTGCGGCGAATCTGCGAAATCTGCGTTGAAAAATCGGGCTGCACTCGCGCAGTTCATACCAAGCCGCCACCTCGAAGAGAGGACGCCCATCACAGATCCAACGACTCACAAGCAAACCCCACCGACAGCGCGCCCGCGCCGACATTGAGTCCGCCGGTCATGCTCATCGTTGAGAGATGCAGCGTTACGCCGCGCCGCATGCAGACTGATTCGAGCGCTACAAAGGCTGCGTTTTCGCGCACCTCGTCGATGTTGCCCGCATAGCTCACGGTGACGATGGGTGTGATGAGTCCTTCTCGCACTTTGGCGATCACGATGTCCATCACGCGTTTGATCGCATCGTCGTAGCCGCGTACTTTCATGCAGGGCTCGGTTTTTCCGGCGTGCGCATGAACGACCGCTTTGATGTCGAGCATCTTGCCAACGTTGTAGGTGAGCCAGCCGACTGAGTTGTCGCCTTTGATCTTGGCGCGGCTGTAGAGATAGAACAAATCTTTCGGCACAACGAGCGTGTGCACGTAATGGCGAAGCGTGTCGAGATGCGTCGTTAGCTTCGTTGCGCTCATGCCGGCGTTGAGTTGGCGCACGGCTTCGGCCACCAACACGCCCTGTCCGGCAAACACCGTTTCCGAATCCACGACCCACATTTTGAAAGGCTCGTGAATGCCCATATTGCGGCGCACGCGGCCATGCATCAACATCAAATTCTGCGCGGCGGCTAGCGAATTCATGTAAATCTTGGAGCGGCTCGAAGCAATCGCGACTTCGATCACGGTGTTGATTTCTTTGCGCAAATTCGATTGCACAAAGTCCCGCGTTTCAATGGGCGACAGCGGTTCGCTTTGCGCGCGCATGCCTTTGGTGGCGATATCTTTTCGAAAAAATTCGAGCGTGTCGAATTCATCATGCAGATCGACCAAATGCCAATCGTCCACATGAATTTTGATTGGTAACACCGCCACGCCATTCGCGGCGAGCCACTCGGCGGGCAGGTCACACGCTGCGTCGGTGATGAGTAAGGTGTCGCGAACGCTATCAGCCTGCGGCACGCTCGAAAGCGGAGCGCGCAACGTGGTGGGCAAGCGATGCACGTTGTCGCCTCGAAGCGGCGGATCGATGGGTTTCGGCAGCCCGCCATGCGCGCTGTACGCATAAGCATCGCTCGAATATTTCGCGGGATTGGCGCGCAGGGGCATACCCACAGCCGCCATCGGCTGAGCGTTCAACATGGTGATCGTCCTTTGAATTCAGCGCTGCGGCACGATGCGCGCAATCAGCTGGTTATGTGTAGAGACGAGGAATCGGCGCGATTTGTGACATGCTCTCAACTTATACGTGAAACGCCATATTAATGTTGGGGTTGTGCCTATTTTTTTTATTTATTGAGTAACAATATAAACGCTCGCTAGCCCTGATGATTATTGGCTAGCAGCGAAACAGTTAGGACGCACTGTTCTGTTCGAATCTGCATCTCGATGACGCTGCTCGAACGGCCGACCTTACGGCACTAACGCACCCAGATACGCCTCAAGATCGATCGCGTCAGTTCGTGGCGCGCCCGGCTTCGCGGCGGAGCTCAATGCGGCGCCTCGAAAACCCAGTAGGTAGCGAACGATCAGCAAACCGTCGGTTTGTGGAAGGGCCGACCCATCGCCGTCCACATCAATGCCGTCTGTCGTCATTGCCGGGCAAACCAGCGTCCAAGTTCGTATGGGGCCGGGTGTTGTTCCTGGTGTTTCGTTGCAGCTGAGCGAGACGATTGCGGTGACCTTGGGTCGAGCGCACGACAAGCCAATGCTGCCGCTCGTGTTGGAGGTGTTGTAGAGACCGTTGGAGGGCACCAACGAAGTTGTAAACGCAGATCCACCCGAGCCAGTCACGGCACAGTTCGAGAGCGTGGTCTGTCCGCTGCCAAACGCGCCAGCGCCACTCACCGCGATGCTCGCCGTGCCCACGCGAAAGTTGCCGCCCGTCAAGGTGATGATCGATCCCGCTGTAGGTGAATAGCTCATGGCGGGCGACGCGCTGGTGGTCGCATCGGTGATGAGCGTGGTGATGGTTACCTGCCCGCCGCCCGTGGATGGAGGCGAGAGCGCCGAGGGGTTGCTGGCGATGCTGTAGCGAATGCCGCCAATCGAAACGGTGTTGGGTACGCTCCAGGTAATCGTTGCCGACGAGGCTGTGCCCGAGATCGCGCCCGTGATCACGCCGCCGGAGATGCTGCCGAATCCCGCTGAGGGCAAGGTTTGCGCCAAATTAATGTAGACGTTAAGCCCCGCAAGCGACTGCGAGCTGCAAGCCGCGCCGCCGCCAACGCAGCTCACCACAAGCGTTCCCAGCGAGGCGAAGGTCGACGGATTGGCGTTGACCGTGGACGACGCAACCGGCAAAAACTGTAAGGTGACGCTGCCGCCAAGGGTTTGCTGCGCCACACCGCAGCCACTTGCGCCAACGCAAACTTGTGTTGCAGTGGTGGAAAAGGTAACGATGGCGGCCTGCGCCGCCTGTAGGGTGAGCGAAGTCAAGAGCACGAAAGCCGCTCGCAACCAGTACCGTTGGGAATGCCGTCGAGTCGCCGCGATCACAGCGCCAAGCTGACCCCGAAAACGCGCTAGCCGAGCGCAGATCGAAAGTTCGCGACCGAATAGTTTGCGTTTCATGTGTCCCCCGTTCCGTTAAACGGCATTAGCCTGAACGTACCGACAAATAGTGTCGGCCTAGACGTGGCGTTTCGTCAAGAGAATTTTCTGGTGGCCGGAGCTAAGTCGAACGCTTATCAATCAGTCCGTCTATCGCTTTTTTTGATTTTCAATTGCTTTGATGTCGATTGAAGACGCTAAGTCAGGGCGCGACAAGCGCCGCGCCGCAAAAAAGTAAACCTGATTATCAACATGACTCAGATGAGAGGCTCGTCATCCTGAGCAGAGCGAAGGATCAGCAACGCACCCAGTGCACTCCCTACGGCCAGATCTGCGTGCCGCCTGATGTTTCGCTCCGCTCAACATGACAACGCGTCGCGTTGAACCTAGTTCTGAGTCACGTTGATAATCAGGAAAGTAAATAACCTACGCAGAGACGCCCGCTCAATCGAGCTTAATCTGCCCCGCCGCAATCACTCGCCGCCATTTCTCTGCTTCCGTTTTCATGAGCGCAGAGAGCGCGGCGGGTGTGCCGCCCACGGGCTCGGCACCTTGCGATGCGAAGCGCTCTTTCACATCCGCGCTTTGCACGGCGGCGGCCATTTCGCGCTGCAGGCGATCCACGATGTCGCGCGGTGTGCCCGCTGGGGCATAGAGCCCGAAGTAGGTGTCGACCACGTAAACTGGCAAACCGGATTGGGTGACCGTTGGCACGTCGGGGAGCAAGCTGGAGCGCTTGGCGGACGTGACCGCGAGCGCACGTACTTTGCCGCCTTTGATGTGCGGCAACGCCGACACAATCGAATCGAACAGCATCTGCGTTTGCCCGCTGATCAAATCAGGAATCGCCAGCGCCGTGCCTTTGTAGGGCACGTGGGCGATATCGGTTTTCGAATTGAGTTTGAAGAGCTCGGATTGCAGATGAATGATCGTGCCGTTGCCGCTCGATGCGTAGTTGAGCTTGCCGGGCTGTGCTTTAGCGAGCGCGATCAATTCGCCCACGTCTTTGGCGGGCAAGCTGTTGGTCACGATCAACACATTGGTCGCGGTGGCCACTTCGCCGATTGGCGCGAAGTCTTTTTCCACGTTGTACGCAATGGATTTGTAGAGCGATGGCGCGATGGAATGCGTTGAAGTCGTGGCGATCAAGAGCGTGTAACCATCAGGCGCGGCTTTGGTGAGCTCGGTGGAGCCCAGCGTGCCACCCGCGCCGGGTTTGTTGTCCACCACAATGGCTTGCCCTAGCTGCGCGCTCATCTTTTGCGCCAAGGTGCGGCCGATGATATCCGTCGCGCCGCCCGCCGGAAACGGCACGATCAGGCGAATGGGCTTGTTGGGATAGGGTTGGGCGACGGTGAGCGTTGTGATGCTGAGCGCGGCGAGTACGGTGAGTAGGATGCGCGATTTCATGACGAAAGCCTTCAGTGAGCGATTCGAAGTGAGGACGAGTGTAAGCCGCTTCCCCTGAGTGCAGGAAAGGCGAGTTTCCAGCTGCCGTCCCCTCTCCCGCGGGCGGGAGAGGGTTAGGGTGAGGGTGTCGTTGAGAAACAGCGCAACTCGCCATCGCAACTCAACCACGCGCGCTTCAGTCGCACCAGCCCTCTTACACACCACCACCCTCATCCCCAACCCTTCTCCCGCCTGCGGGAGAAGGGAGCCGCGTCAGTTGAAATTCGGCGGCGAAGGGAGTTTTCGGCTGTCGTCCCCTCTCCCGAGGGCGGGAGAGGGTTAGGGTGAGGGTGTCGTTGAGAAACAGCGCAATTCGCCATCGCAACTCAATCACGCGCGCTTCAGTCGCGTCAGCCCTCCTAAAGACCTCTGCACAACTACCAGCTGAGCGTGAATCCGATCCCACCGGTCGTCACTCGCCGCAGCGGTAGCGAATTGGCTTAGGCGCTCTTTCGATCTTGACGCGAACCGCGCTGCTGCCCAGCGCGGTTCACATCGGTCCGCCTAAGGGCGCAACGCGTCGATCGCCGCAGCGATGTCGTCGTCGGAGCGCGTGGAGTTCTTGGCGCCTCTGGTGAGCGCCGGTCCCGAGAGCCCTGACAACCGACGATGAATCATTAAGCCATCGGTGTGCGCACGCACGAAGCCATCACCGTCCACGTCGAAGCGAAGTAGGTAGTTTTGAATGTGCTCCTCGATCTGTTGGGTATTGCGCTGGGGATTCACGCCCAGCGCGTCCGCCACAAGTTGGGTCCCGCGCAGGCCAAGGAGGTAGCGCATCAGCAACACGCCATCGGTTGCGGACTGATAAACAGTTGGCGCGGCGCTGCCATCAATATTGAGTATCTGGAACCCTGGGATTGGCTCAAACGTTGCGTTGATCGCGGCGTTGTCGCTGATGCCAAAAATCAAACAGGTGGATGTATATCTTGAGCAGCTTGCGTCAGACCACCCAGCGAACTGAAATCCGTCAGTGGGTGTTGGCACGCAACTCACAGTGTCCTGCCAGCTGAAGGGTGGTCCACTGTTTTGGCCAGTGCAATTCACTGTGCCGCCCACCACGGGGCTGGCGGGGCTCACCGTCGCTGTGACAGCGTACCGACGATACGCGAAGCAAACAACATCGTCTGAGGTGATTGCAGCGACCGAACCTGCGCAAGACCATTGGTACGTCTGGGTATCAGGTATCAAATTGCTAAACGTTCCCGTGCTGCATGCGGCCAGTCCGGTCGGTGGCACTGTGATGACTTGTTCGCTCGCCGAACCGCATGTGCCGACGGTCGTTGGCGCAAAGCTTGCCGTCACCGTGCAATCGCCGCTACTGCTACTGACTGTGCCGGTCGTATACGAGTTCACACCGACGCCCGTCGCTCCTCCGCTGCACCCTGAAATTGACTGCGTCGAGTAGCCAGCGTCAGGCACGGCCAGACACGTAGTGGTGCCGCCCGTCAGAGGGATCAGCACCCGAGCCGCACCGGGCGATCCGCAATTCAACACCCCGCCCCCCGCGCCCGGATTCGGGGTTGCCGTGACTGACCAAAAGGTACG
>JAAFHR010000171.1 GCA_013298455.1 Betaproteobacteria bacterium
CAACTCTCGTGGTTGACTCGCGTGATGAAGGTCGGCGGCACGATCGCATCGATCGGCTTGGCGCAGGGTTGGGAGGTGAAAACCACCGTGATGCCATTCATCTTGCGCGGCGTGTCGCTTCTCGGGATTGACAGCGTGAACTGCCCGATGTCGCTGCGGCGTGAGCTGTGGGACAAGCTCGCGAACGAATGGAAATGCGACAAGCTCGCGAGCCATTGCCGAACTGTTTCGTTTGCTGAATTGCCCACGGTGTTTGATGCTTACGTCAAAGGGCAGGTGACGGGGCGGACGGTGGTGAAGATTGGATGATCGCGGTCAATAGGCTTCGAGCCTACGCCGGGCGCAGATTGAGTTGTCATTCCCGCGACGGCGGGAATCCCGACCGTGGTCGCCTGTGTACCGTCGAGTTGTTCGTCCGCCTGCGCTCGCGGTCTGGGTTCCCGCCTTCGCGGAAACGACAGCATAGACCGAGTTGGTGAGGCTCGCGTTGCTCCAAGGAAAAAGGCCGCAGTCGCGGCCTTTTTCTATGGGAACACGCTGAGATCAATGCCCCAAAATCTTCGATAAGAAGTCTTTCGAACGATCCGTTTGCGGATTGTTGAAAAATTCGTGCGGTGTGTTTTGCTCGACGATTTGGCCTTGATCCATGAAGATCACACGATCCGCCACGGCCTTGGCGAAACCCATCTCATGAGTCACGCAAATCATGGTGATGCCTTGGTTGGCCATCTCGACCATCACATCGAGCACCTCTTTGATCATTTCTGGATCAAGCGCTGAGGTGGGCTCATCAAAGAGCATGATTTTCGGCGTGAGGCAGAGCGCGCGCGCGATGGCTACGCGCTGCTGCTGACCGCCCGAGAGCTGGAGCGGGTACTTGCCCGCTTGCTCGGCGATCCTGACGCGTTTGAGCTGCGTCATCGCTTTCTCTTCGGCTTCTTTCTTGGGCATCTTGCCGACGTACATCGGCGAGAGCGTCAAGTTTTCGAGCACAGTGAGGTGCGGAAACAGATTGAACTGCTGAAACACCATGCCAACTTCTTTGCGGATTTTGTCGATGGCTTTCACGTCATCCGTGAGCTCGGTGCCGTCAACGATCAAATGGCCCTCTTGATGCTCTTCTAGGCGATTGATGCAACGAATGAGCGTTGATTTGCCGGAACCCGAAGGGCCACAAACCACGATTCGCTCGCCACGGCGCACATTGAGATTGATGTCCCGAAGCACATGGAAATTGTTGCCATACCACTTGTTGACTTTGTCGAAAACGATGATGTTGTCAGTTGCTTCGTTCATGTTGATCGTCCCCGATTAACGCAATTTGGATTTGTTAACTTGCTTCTCAATCCACAAGCTGTAGCGGCTCATGGCGAAGCAAAACGCGAAATAAATCGCCACAATGAATAGATAACCTTCGAGCTTGTACGGACGCCAATCAGCGTCGGAGTTGAGCGCCAAACCGAGCGATCCCGTGAGCTCGTAGAGCGACACGATGTACACAAGCGAGGTGTCCTTGAACAAACCAATAAAGTTGTTCATGATGCCGGGCACGACCATCGCCAGCGCTTGTGGCAGGATGATTTTGAACTGCGTTTGCCAGTACGAAAGCCCGAGCGAGGCAGCGGCTTCCGCTTGGCCTTTGGGCATCGCCTGCAAACCCCCGCGAATCACCTCGGCCATGTAGGCCGCAGCGAAGAGCGTCACACCCACCAACACGCGAATCAACACGTCAATCGTGACACCCGCCGGCATAAACAGCGGGAACATGAACGAAGCCATGAACAGCACTGAGATGAGCGGCACACCGCGAATCAGCTCGACGTAAATCGTGCAAAACGTGCGAATCGCAGGCAAATTGCTGCGACGGCCGAGCGCCACACAGATCGCGATTGGGAAGCAGAGCACGATCGAGAGCGTTGCCAACATAATCGTCAGTGGCAAGCCGCCCCAACGATCCGTCTGCACCTCGGTCAAGCCAAACATCCCGCCGTACATGAGGATGAAAAACGCAGCCAGCACCACGATCCACACCGCAACCAACCACTTTTTCCAGAACATGCGGGTGCAGCTCATCACGAGAAGCGCAACCATCAAGATCGTTGCAACGAGCGGACGCCATTGCTCTTCGAACGGGTAGCGGCCGAAAATAATCAGTCGATATTTTTCAGTGATCACGCCCCAGCATGCGCCTACGCCCTCAGCGCGGCACGCGTCGGCGTTGGGCACGGTGGTCGCCGTCAACACCGCCCAATTGATGAATTGCGGGATGTAGAAAAGCAGCAAGCCGCCCACGATCAGCGTGGTGAGCGTGCTCTGCCAATTCGCAAACAGATTGTTTTTGACCCACGGCACCAACCCCTCGGTGTTGACCGGAGCAGGCCGCGCTGGCAGCGATTGAAAGATGATCGTTTCAGCCATGACTAGCGCTCCTTAATCGCTGATTTCGCGTTGTACCAGTTCATAAAGAACGAAGTCAGCAGCGACGTGGTTAAGTACACCAACATGATGAGCGCGATGCACTCCACGGCGCGTCCGGTTTGGTTGAGCGCGGTGTTTGAAATCGACACTACGTCTGGGTAGCCAATGGCGACTGCGAGCGACGAATTTTTCGTGAGGTTCAAAAACTGATTGGTCATCGGCGGGATGATGACCCGGAGCGCTTGCGGCAAGAGCACTTGCTGCATCTCTTGGCCTTTCGACAAGCCCAGCGCTTGCGCGGCTTCCGATTGTCCGCGCGCCACCGACGAAATGCCGGAGCGAACCACCTCGGCCACGAACGCCGCCGTGTAGAGCGTTAAACCCAGCAGCACGGCCATGAATTCAGGGGTGAGCGCACCGCCGCCCTCCACCGCGAACTCGCCTTTCGCTGGCACTGCAAACTGCGACGGCGCACCGCCAACGAGCCAACCCAGAACGCCAAGCGCGAACACGATGGCGACTGGCACCCAAAACATGCTGCGAACTTGGCCCGTGGCTTCAAATTTTGATCGTGCCCAGCGCCGATAAAACCACGCCACCACACAACCCGCGAGCAGCCCCGCAACACCAAACAAATGCCCCGTCTCCCAGATCGGTTTCGGGAAGGTGATACCGCCTTTGCTTAGATAAATGTCGCCGATGCGTTTCGCTTCGGTCACGTCGGGCAAAAACTCGGTGAAGAGCAAATACCACATCAAGAGCTGAAGCAGTACGGGCACGTTACGGAAGAGCTCCACATACGCTTGGCACAAGCCGCGCACCAAGCCATTGCGAGAAAAGCGGCCTACGCCAATGAGCGTGCCCAAAATCGTCGTCAGGATGATGCCGAGGATCGCGACGCGAAGCGTGTTCGACACGCCAATTAAAAACGCCTTCCAGTACGGATCGTTGGAATCGAATTTGGAGAGTGATTCGCCGATGTCAAAACCAGCAGGCTGCGTCAAGAAATCAAAGCCGCTCTTGATGCCGCGAACCCGCATGTTTTCAGCGGTATTCGTCGCCAGCCACCAAGCCACACCACCGATGATGACCACGGCAATGATTTGGTAGAGCAGGCCGCGAAATGCTTGGCTGCGCCAAGACCAATCCCGCTTCGCAGGCGGTGTTCGTGGAGCCACAGACATGTCAAGTCCCCTTCTGTGTGATCGCGTCAGTCGAATTTTTGTAACTGTGTTCTTGTTAGCGAGAGGATACTCCGATGGAGACTCATCTCGCTAACACGCTCTCAGTGAGGAGAGCGTGAAAGGCAAACTCGCAACCGAACCAAGGTTCGGACGCCGCGAGCGGGATGCAGTGCTAGGCGGCGGTTCGCGACGTGTACGCATGTACACGAGCGAGCCGCCAACGACGCAATGCGCCCGCGCAGCAAGTCTTACCTGATGGGGTAGGCGTACATGAGTCCGCCCTTATTCCAAAGGTTATTAGCACCGCGCGGCAGCTTGAGCGCCGACTTCGGTCCAACGTTACGCTCGAAAATCTCGCCGTAGTTGCCCGACGCTTTGATTGCGCGCGCCATCCACTCTTTGTCGAGACCCAGGAGCTTGCCCGTATCTTCCGTGGTGCCCAGCAAACGCTGAACCACTGGATCGGTGCTCGATTTCATTTGATCCACGTTGGCTTGCGTCACGCCGTACTCTTCGGCTTCCAAGAGACCGTACACAACCCACTTAACGATGGCGAACCACTCATCATCGCCACGGCGAACCATCGGTCCGAGCGGCTCTTTCGAGATGAGCTGAGGCAGGATGACATGCTCATCAGGATTCTTCGCTTCTTTGTTACGCACCGAAGCCAAACCCGACGCATCCGTCGTGTAGGCAACGCAGCGGCCCGAGAAGTAAGCGCCGGTAGCGGCCTCTACTTTCTCAAACACCACAGGCTTGATGTTCAAACCGTTGGCTTTCGAGAAGTCGGTCAAGTTTTTCTCAGTGGTCGTTCCCGATTGCACGCAAACGGTTTGGCCTTTGAGTTGCTTGGCGTCTTTGATCTTTGATTTGGTCGTGACCATGAAGCCTTGACCGTCGTAGTAGGTTGGCGTCGTGATGTGCAAACCGAGCGATGCGTCGCGCGTCAACGAGAACGTGGTGTTACGTGAGAGCACGTCGATTTCGCCCGATTGCAGGGCAGCGAAGCGCTGCTGTGCATTCAGGGGAACCCACTTGATTTTGTTGGCGTCACCGAGCGTTGCTGCAGCGATCGCTTTGCAAACGTCAGCATCGAGGCCTGTCCAGTTGCCAGCAGAATCTGCTTGCGAGAAACCGGCCAGACCCGTATTTACGCCGCAAACGACTTGACCGCGTGCTTTGATCGCGTCGAGCGTTTTGCCTGCGTGTGCAGGGATGGAAGCCAGCGCGCCAGCGGCGACGAGGCTACTCAGAACGATTTTCGTTCCAGTTTTGAACATGTTGTGATCTCCTAGGAATTGAGTGAACTTCGAGAAATTAGAGTATTAGCTAAGTTCATCGTGAATTACATCAGACTTTTTGCGCGATTGCATCGGGGTCATGCATAACTGTAATACGCAATTGGCATGCCATGATGCTAGAAACGGCAAAGGCCGCACAAAAAATCCTCTAAAGCCGTTGTTTCGAGCGCTCCACGCAATTTTGTGCTCATCGCCCGAGGCTGCATGACAGCGCCTATCGGGTGAGCGCCAGCTCGGCCGCCGCCACGCCGCGCTGCGTGCCCAGAATAACCAGCGCATCGCCCGCCTCGAATCGAAATGAGGCGTCGTCGATGTCTTCGCGTGCACCGTCTCGGCGCACCACGGTGATTTCGGCCTCGTCGCGGGCGCTCACCACACTGACAGCGTCGGCGAAGCCACGGCCCACCGCCCACGCGCCGGCAGCCAAGGTGACGGTGTGCAACACCCGTGCATCGGTTTCGCTCTCGTTGCCGTCGGTCGCGCCCCGAAAGAATCCTTGAAACAAGCTGTAGCGCTCTTCGCGAACCGCGCGAATGCGTTTCAAGACCTGCGTCAGCGGCGTGCCCAAGAGCAGCAGCGAATGTGACGCCAACATCAAGCTACCCTCGAGCACTTCGGGCACCACCTCGGTCGCGCCCGCCGCCAAGAGTCGCTCAATCGGTTCATCATCAAACGTGCGCACCACAATCGGCAAATCCGCGCGGATCGATTTCGCGGTGCCAATAATTTTGAGCGCCGCGTCCACATCGGCAAACGATACGACCAAGGCTCGCGCCCGCTCCACGCCCGCAGCAATCAGCGCTTCTTTGCGTTGACAATCGCCAAACACCACATTGCCGCTGGACGAAGATCCCATCGCCTCGCGAATGCGCTCCGGATCATGATCGAGCGCCACGAAGCGCACGTTTTCTGCTTCTAGAAGCCGCGACAAATACTGCCCGCTCCGGCCATAGCCGCAAATCACCACATGATCTTGCCGCCCCATGCTCTCGGTGGCAATTTTGAAAATATCCGCCGAGCGTGCCAAGAAGTCGTTGGCCGTGATTCGCTTGTTGAGACGCTCTGCGAGCCTGGGCAGAAACGGTGCGCAGAGCATCGAAATGAGCATCGCGGCAATGGCGATTTGCGCGTAGCGCGGCTCCAGCGCGTTCACCGTCAACCCCAGGGTCAAAATCACAAAGCCAAATTCGCCAGCCGGCGCCAAGAGCGATGCCACGATGTTCGCGTCCGCCGTTTTCTGATCGAAGTAGCGCGCCAGCGGCTGCACCACGAGCGCCTTGCCAACGATCAAGAGCACCAAAACGAGCGCCACCCAGCCGAGCTGTGAGAGCACAAACGGCCCGTCGAGCTGCATTCCGACCGAGATAAAAAACATGCCGAGCAGTACATCGCGAAATGGTCGAATGTCGTCTTCCACCTGCAGCTTGTATTCCGTCTCCGCGATCAACATGCCCGCCACAAACGCGCCCAGCGCATGCGGCAATTCAGCGAGATGACAGAGCCACGCCAACAGCAACGTGACCAGCAACACATTGAGCATGAATAGCTCCGTCGTCTTGCGCTGCGCGACGATTCGAAACCAAGCTCGAAGTACCGGTTGCCCAAACTTCAAGAGCACGCCCAAGAGCACGACGACCTTGAGCACCACCCAACCGACTTCGGTCATCGTCATTGCGCCACCATCGCCCAGCGTAGGCAGCAAAATCAAAAGCGGCACAACGGCCAAATCTTGAAATAGCAACACCCCAATCACGGGCCGCGACACCGGTGCCGAGAGCTCGTTTCGTTCTGCTAAAAGTTTGATACCAATTGCGGTCGAAGACATGGCCAATGCGGCGCCCAGAACGATCGCCGTGCCGACCGACTGCGTGAGCAGCAACGCCAAGCCGGCAAAGAGCGCTAGCGTCAAAAGATACTGCGCGCTTCCCAAGCCCAACACCAGCCGTCGCATCGCTCGAAATTGCGGCAGCGAAAACTCAAGCCCGATGGAAAACATCAAAAACACAATGCCGTATTCGGCAATCGCTTTCGCCTGCGCCGAATCGGGAATGAGCTTGATGGCGTGCGGCCCCAAGAGCATCCCGACGGCCAAATAACCCAAGAGCGAAGGCAGCC
>JAAFHR010000172.1 GCA_013298455.1 Betaproteobacteria bacterium
ACCAAGGGCTCCGGTGCTTAGTCAAACCTAGTCATCCTGAGCAATGTGCACGATCTGCTCGCACCGCATCGCCGCTCGTCATAGCGCCCTTGTTTGCCGCCGGATGTTTCGCGTCGCTCAACATGACAACTTGATGCGCCGCGCATCCGCTGGGCCACGCTGAGTGCAAGCTTTTGGCGCTAAAGCAGCGTGCCCAGCGCCCGTCGCTGGACTTCTACCGTTTCTCCGCGCCGCGTCGCCAAATCCGCCAGTTGATCGTCGCCAATTTTTCCCACCGTGAAATACTGCGCTGCGGGGTGCGAAAAATAGAAACCGCTCACGCTGGAAGCAGGGGTCATGGCGAGCGATTCGGTGAGCGCCATGCCGATGCTGCCTGCATCGAGCACCCGAAAGATGTCCAATTTTTCGCGATGGTCGGGGCAGGCGGGGTAGCCCGGCGCGGGGCGGGTGCCGCGATACTTTTCTTTGACGAGTTCTTCGTTAGTGAGCTTTTCATCGGGCGCGTAGCCCCAAAATTCTTTGCGAACACGCTCGTGCAAATGCTCGGCGAAGGCTTCGGCCAACCGATCCGCCAAGGCTTTGAACATGATGGAGTTGTAGTCGTCGCCATTTTTTTCGAACGCTGCGAGCCGATCGTCGCCGCCAAGGCCGGTCGTGACGGCGAACAGGCCCAGATAGTCTGCATTGGGAGCAACAAAATCGGCGAGCGCGAAGTTGGGTCGCCCAGCCTCCTTCGCGTTTTGCTGCCGCAACGTGTGAAAACGCATCGCCTCAGCGCCGCGTGACTCATCGGCGAACACAACAATATCGTCGCCATCGCTTGCTGCGGGAAGTAATCCGTACGTGCCGTTGGCAGTCAACCACTTCTCATTGACGATGCGCTTCAACATCGCCTGACCGTCTTTGAAGACGCGTTTGGCTTCAACGCCAACGACTTCGTCCTCCAGAATCTTTGGATAGTTTCCGGCAAGATCCCACACGAGGAAAAACGGTGTCCAGTCGATGTAAGGGACGAGCGCTGAGAGTGGGTAATCGCGAAGCTGCTGCACGCCAACACGACCCGGGACTGGCGGTTCGTAACTAGCGTAATCGCCTGCAAACGCATTGAATTTGTTAGCCCGCGCGACCTCGAGCTCCAACAAGGGAACCGTTTTCTTATTGGCGTGCCGCTCACGAATCAACGCGTAGTCGTCGTTCATGTCTTTGATAAACGGAATGCGCATTTCTTCGCTCATCAGCGACGTAGCCACACCGACCGCGCGCGATGCATCTACAACGTGAACGACCGGATGACGGTAGTTGGGTGCGATTTTCACCGCAGTGTGCATTCGCGATGTAGTCGCACCGCCAATCAAGAGCGGCACATGAAAATCAAGCCGATCCATCTCTTTGGCAACGTAGGCCATTTCTTCAAGGCTTGGTGTGATCAGGCCAGAGAGCCCGATGATATTGGCGTTGGAGTCCTTCGCTGCTGCCAAAATTTTGTCGCATGGCACCATCACACCCAGATCGATCACTTCGTAGTTATTGCATTGAAGCACTACACCCACGATGTTTTTTCCGATGTCGTGCACGTCGCCTTTGACGGTAGCCAAAACGATCTTGCCTTTGGTTTTCGCCTCTGTGCCGAGCAAACGCTTTTCTTCTTCGATGTAGGGCACGAGATGCGCGACTGCTTGCTTCATCACACGAGCGGATTTCACGACTTGCGGCAAAAACATTTTGCCTTGTCCAAATAAATCACCGACCACATCCATGCCCGCCATCAACGGGCCTTCGATGACTTGTAGCGGTCGCTCGAAGCCTTGTCGCGCCTCTTCAGTGTCTTCAACGATGAAGGTGTTGATGCCCTTCACTAGCGCCAGTTTCAAGCGCTCGTTCACCGGCAATTCTCGCCACGACAAGTCTTCAACGCGAACTTTGCCGCCGCCTTTGACGGTCTCGGCGAGCGTCAGCATCCGTTCAGTGGAATCCGCACGGCGATTCAAAATCACGTCTTCGCAATGCTCCCGGAGCACCGGATCAAGTTCGTCGTAAATGCCCATTTGTCCGGCATTTACGATGCCCATGGTCAAGCCGGCTTTGATCGCGTGATAGAGAAACACCGTGTGCATCGCTTCTCGCACATGGTCGTTGCCACGGAAGCTGAAACTCAAATTCGAAATGCCGCCCGATGTTTTCGCGCCGGGTAAATTTTTCTTGATCCACGCCACAGCATTGATGAAATCAACGCCGTAGTTGTTGTGCTCTTCGAGGCCCGTTGCGAGCGCGAAAACGTTCGGGTCGAAGATGATGTCTTCCGCCGGAAAGCCCACCGTGTTGACGAGCAGTTTGTATGCCCGCTCGCAAATCTCAATCTTTCGCTCGTAGGTATCGGCTTGGCCTTTTTCATCAAACGCCATCACCACCGCCGCCGCGCCATAGCGCCGCAACAATTTCGCTTGATGCAAAAACTGCGCTTCGCCCTCTTTCATCGAAATCGAGTTGACGACCGATTTACCCTGCACGCATTTCAACCCGGCCTCGATTACTTCCCATTTCGACGAATCGATCATGATCGGCACACGCGAAATATCGGGCTCGGTGGCGATGATGTTCAAAAACTTGGTCATCGCGGCTTTGCTATCGAGCATCGCCTCGTCCATGTTCACATCGATGATTTGCGCGCCGTTGGCAACCTGCTGCCGAGCGACTTCCACGGCGCCAGCGTAATCGTCGTTCAGAATCAATTTTGCAAAGGCGCGAGAGCCCGTGACATTGGTGCGCTCCCCCACGTTCACAAACAATGAATCAGGGCCAATTTGCAGCGGCTCAAGGCCGGAGAGATGCATGACGTGGGCGGTCATTACTGAGTCCAGTTTTCTACTTTTAATCCGGGGACGCGTTGAAATTCGCGTTCGTTGTTGGTGACGAGTGTGGCGTTCTGAGCTAAGGCGTGGGCAGCGATCAGCATGTCCATGGCTCCGATCAGCGAGCCTGTCGGTTTGAGCGCGTGACAGATTTCGACATAGGCTTGCGCGGCTTCCTCGTTCCAATCTTCAACGGGCAGCCAGCTCCGCATCCTACTCAATGAATCGACGTAGCGCTGCGGGTTGCCCGCAAGCGTGATTCCACTGCGGAATTCTGCGTAAACGATAACCGACATGGCGACCGGCTCGCTTGCCTCAATGCAACGTTTGACGCGTTGCTCTAGCGGCGCAGGTGGGCGTCGCATGAGGTAGCTCAGAGTGTTGGTGTCGAAGTGAATCACTACGTTTTTGGCTTTGCTTTGGCCGGGCGCTTAACGCTTGCAGCGTTGCTTGGCTTAACGTCTGCAGCGTTTCGTGGCGCGGCGCTTGCAGCGTTGCCCGCCTCGGCGCTTTCGGCTTCGCTGAACATGGCTCGCCAAAACGCTGCATCGCGCTCGGGTGGACGCGTGTCACGCTCGATCACCAGCGGCAGATCACTGTGGGGACGTTTCGCAAGAAATTCCTCGAAGAGCTCAAGTTGCGATTTCGCTCGCAGCAAAATACCGTGATCGGTGCGCTCGATTAAGACTTCATCAACATCAAATCGAAATTCCTTCGGTAATCGCACGGCTTGCGAGCGGCCGGACATGAAAACTTTGGCGGTGGCGGTCATAGTGGCCTCCGAAGCGAGAATTGAGATATATCAACAGTATATCTCTTTGCTTCTATCAAAACGACTACGCCACCACCCTTGGCGGCGTTTTTTCCACCGCATCGCCAATCGCCTTGATATGCGCAGGCGTCGTGCCGCAACAGCCGCCGACGATGTTGACCAAACCGCTGTCGGCGAATTCTTTGAGGAAGCCCGAAGTCATGGAGGGCGTTTCATCGTATCCAGTGTCTGAGAGCGGATTGGGCAGCCCGGCGTTGGGATAGACGCTGATAAACGCCTCCGGCGCGACCTTGGCCAGCGCTTCGACGTAGGGGCGCATGGCGACCGCACCGAGCGCGCAATTGACGCCGATCGAGAGCGGTTTTGCGTGACGCACGCTGTTCCAAAACGCCTCAATCGTTTGCCCCGTCAACGTGCGACCGGAAGCATCGGTGATCGTGCCCGAAATCATCAGCGGCAGCGGATCCGGGTCGTTTTCGAAATGCTCTAGGTACGCGAATAGCGCTGCTTTGGCGTTCAATGTATCGAAAATCGTTTCAACCAAAATCAAATCAACGCCGCCCGAATGCAGCGCTTCAATTTGCTCTTTGTACGCGGCGTGTAGTTCGTCAAATGTCACGTTGCGTTTTGAAGCATCGTTCACATCCGGTGAAATGCTCGCGGTACGGCTCATCGGCCCCAGCGCACCTGCCACGAAGCGCGGCTTATCGGGATTTTTTTTGGTGAACTCATCACACAAATCACGCGCGATTTTTGCCGCCGCACGATTCATCGCGCGCACCATGTGTTCGAGCTTGTAATCCGACATGCCAATCGAGGTCGCGCTAAACGTATCTGTTTCGATGATGTCGGCGCCCGCCTCAAGATAGCTGCGCTGAATCTCGGCAATCACCTCGGGCTTGGTGAGCACCAATAGATCATTGTTGCCCTTCACATCATGCGGATGATCGCGACACACATGGCCGCGGTAATCAGCCTCTTCAAGCTTGTATTGCTGCACCATCGTACCCATCCCGCCATCAAGGATCATGATGCGTTTTTGGAGAATGGCTGAGATGGTTTCGCGACGGTTCATGGGTGAATTCAAGGACGAATGACGAAGGACGAAGGACGAAGGGCGCAAAGCGGTTCGCGAGAGCCTTATATTGTCGCATCGAACGGCGCGAAGCGTTATGTCGCTTCGCGTTGTTGTTTATGCCGAAAGCTAATACTGCAAAAGTAGAGATCGAAATGAGAATCATGTTTCGATCCGCTTTGCGTCATTCGTCCTTCGTCATTCGTCCTTGATTTCATGCAACATCTCTCCCCCATACAAACCGCCGAATTTCTCAAGACGAACCCCGATGCGGTGTTTGTTGACGTTCGCTCTGAAATCGAATTTTTTTATGTCGGTCATCCGGTCGGCGCGGAGCATGTGGCTTGGCAGGAGCCGCCGGATTGGGATGTGCAGCCTGAGTTTGCAGCGCATGTGAAATCGCTTGTCGCTGGGGTGAAAACTAGACCGGTCGTGTTGATTTGTCGTAGCGGCAAACGATCCGTTGACGCAGGCAAAGTGCTCGAAAGCGTTGGATTCACGCAGGTTTACAACGTGTTGCACGGCTTTGAAGGCGATTTGGACGAGACCTTTCATCGCGGTAAGGTCAATGGTTGGCGCTTTGACGGGCTGCCGTGGGCGCAGATGTAGGCGTCGCTGAAAATCGCTGAAGTTGCCCCCGCGTTGTCGCAGTAAGCCAACGGCGAGCATTCGCTGCTGAACTCCGTCAAACTCTTCGCCCGTTCCTGCACAATAACGGCATCATGAATCCGTTGAGCCGATGAAGTTCGCCGAGCAAAACACAACGCCAATCGAACTGCGACGGCAAAGTGGTTTTGACGCGCTTCGATTGCTTGCAGCAGTAGGCGTGCTTTGGTCGCATGTTTACGCAGTGCGTGGAGACCCGCTCTCCGAGCCACTCCTTCAATGGAGCGGCGGCCTGATTAACGGAGGCATGCTCTCAGTAAACACTTTTTTTGCAATCAGCGGCTATCTGGTCACCAAGAGTTTCTCAGAGAGAGTTGACAGGGTGGGTGACTGGGGCGCCTTCATTGCCGCACGTGCTCTCCGCATTTTTCCCGCTCTACTTGTTTGTCTTTTGGTGACCGTCATCGCCGGAGCCGTGTTATCGGGTTTGGGCGCAATGCGCTACTGGAGCTCCGCTGGCGTCTACAACTACGTTTTGCTCAACTTCGTGCTCGTCCACCAGAACCTATTGCCAGATGTTTTCGAAGGCAATCCCGGTGGTGCCGGCGTCAATGGCTCGCTCTGGACGCTTCGACTTGAGGTCGGGATGTATGTTGCTACGGCCTTGTTAGGATGTGTCGGTGCATGGCGCAAGCGTTCACAGAGCCTTTTGTGGGTCACAGTGCTGATAACTTGGTGCGCCATCGCGCCGGGTACGTTTATCTTTTATCCTCACGGCAACGAATTTTGGGTGCTAAATAGCGTACTCTGCTATGCCATCGGCGCGCTGTTGTGGGTGTATGGCGCGCCGCAAGCGGCACTCGTAGTCGCCGGTTCGGTAGTGTTTGCAATACTCGTAGTGATCGCGATTTGGATGGACGGCATGTCGTCCAACGGGCCACGACTTGCAGCTTCCGCGCTCATCGCGATCATCGCAGTTGCTGTCGGTAGGTTGAGCGCAGCTCCATTTGAGTGGATCACAAGGGGCGGAGACTTGTCTTACGGCGTGTTTCTCTACTCCGCACCAGTGCAGCAAACAATCGTATTCCTGCAACCCGAGGCGAACGTAGGTCAAGTGTTTACTTGGAGTTTGCTGATCACGATGCTTTTTGCCGCTTGTTCATGGCATTGTGTCGAGCATCCCCTGCTAAACCTCAAAGGAAGGTTTGCACGGCATTCTGGCTCCTCGAATGCCTAATGAAGCGCCACAGACGTACTTCCCGGAGCGGCACTGGCGCTTCGGTCGGCGATAATTGAGCACAAAATTAACCCGCGTCGGGTTCGTCCCGCTACGTGCCCCTACCTCCGCTACGCTCCATCGGCATGCCCACCATCGACAAAACATCTCTCCAAACCGCCGCTAACGCGATCCGAATTCTGGCCGTTGATGCCGTGGCCAAGGCCAAATCTGGCCACCAAGGCATGCCCATGGGCATGGCCGAAATTGCAGTGGCGCTGTGGGCGAAACACCTCCGGCACAACCCCGCGAATCCGCATTGGGCGAATCGTGATCGGTTTGTTGTTTCGAACGGTCACGGCTCGATGTTGCCCTATGCGCTCTTGCATTTGAGCGGCTACGATTTGCCGATGTCGGAGATTCAAAATTTCCGACAGTTGCACAGCAAAACGCCGGGGCATCCCGAGGTCGGTATCACGCCCGGTA
>JAAFHR010000173.1 GCA_013298455.1 Betaproteobacteria bacterium
CTTAAGTAAGCGATCGTTGTCCATTAACGTAATCAGAAAGAGGTCAATGTCATGAATATCGGCATGACTCTGGTCCTTCAAGCGATCGGCTTTTTCATTTTCTTGTACGTCACGGTGAAATTCGTGTTGCCTCCGTTGTCCGAGGCCATTGAATCGCGTCGTCGTACGATCGCTGACGGCTTGGCCGAAGCGGAAAAAGGCAAAGCATCGCTCGCTATTGCGCAGAAGGAAGTTGACAAGTTGATCGCTGAGGCGAAAGCCAAGGCCGCTGACATCATCGCCCAAGGCGAAAAGCAGCGCAATGCAACGATTGAAGCTTCAAAAGGCGAAGCGAA
Source organism: Betaproteobacteria bacterium (assembly GCA_013298455.1). Classification (GTDB taxonomy): domain Bacteria; phylum Pseudomonadota; class Gammaproteobacteria; order Burkholderiales; family Casimicrobiaceae; genus Casimicrobium. The sequence continues at coordinate 336 of JAAFHR010000173.1, forward strand.
AACAGCGGGCGAGCGCGAAAAAGCGTCTGCCGCAGCTGAAATCGCTCAGCTCTCAGTGAAAGCCAAAGAAGAACTGCGTGACCGCGTGGCCGAATTGGCTGTGGCGGGTGCGCAAAAAATTCTCAAGCGCGAAATTAATCCACAAGTCCACAGTGATTTGTTGGGTCAATTGAAAGCTGAGCTGTAATCATGGCTGAACTCGCGACCATCGCTCGTCCGTACGCTGAAGCGGCGTTCGCTTTAGCGCGCGACAACAAAGCGCTGCCGCAGTGGGCGGAAACGCTCGCGCTGCTCTCGGGCGTCGCCTCCGATGCGAAAGTGTCTGCGGCGGTCGACAATCCGAAGCTCTCGGTTGCGCAAAAGCAATCGATGTTTGCAACGGTGTGTGGCGATAAATTGAGCGGCGACACAGCGAGCTTCGTGAAAGTGTTGCTCGACGCGGATCGCGTGAAGTTGTTGCCGCAAATCAACGAGCACTTCCAGTCGCTCAAGCGCAACGCAGAAAACGTCGCCCGCGCGACCATCGTGTCAGCGTTTCCGTTGACCGATGCGCAGCGCGCTGATTTGAAAGCAGGCCTTGCCAAACGCTACGGCCGCGACATTGAAATCGTTGAGCAAACGGATAACAGTCTGCTCGGCGGCGCCAAGATCATCGTGGGCGATCAAGTGATTGATCGCACCGTGATTGGGCAATTGAACAAGATGGAACGAAGCATCAAGGCGTAGCGTTGCTACGCAGGACGAATGACCAATGACGAATGACGAAAACCTGTGTATCGCTTTGCGTCACTCGTCATTCGTCTTTCGTCCTTAACCAAATCCCTCCTGACCTGGAGCAAAGAATATGAATTTAAATCCCTCTGAAATCAGCGAACTGATTAAAGCCAAGATCGCGAATCTGGATGTTGGCAGCGAAGTGCGGACCCAGGGCACGGTGGTCTCGGTGACCGACGGTATTTGCCGCGTGCATGGTCTGGCCGATGTGATGCAAGGCGAAATGCTGGAATTCCCCGGCAACACGTTTGGCTTAGCGTTGAACCTTGAGCGCGACTCGGTCGGCGCCGTGATTTTGGGCTCGTACGAGCACATTACCGAAGGCGACACCGTGAAGAGCACGGGTCGCATTCTCTCCGTGCCAGTCGGCCGCGAGCTGATTGGTCGCGTGGTGAACGCGCTGGGCGAGCCCGTTGACGGCAAAGGCCCGATCAATGCCAAAGAATCAGACGTGATCGAAAAGGTTGCGCCTGGCGTGATCGCACGTAAATCGGTGTCGCAACCAGTACAAACGGGTATCAAAGCCATTGACGCCATGGTGCCAGTCGGTCGTGGTCAGCGCGAATTGATCATCGGTGATCGTCAAACGGGTAAGACCGCCGTCGCCATCGACGCGATCATCAACCAAAAGGGCAAAGACCTGATCTGCGTGTACGTCGCTATCGGTCAAAAGGCATCGACCGTTGTCAACGTCGTCAAGAAGCTCGAAGAAGCTGGCGCGATGGCCTACACCATCGTCGTTGCAGCAACGGCCTCCGATTCGCCTGCAATGCAATATCTGTCAGCCTACGCAGGCTGCACGATGGGCGAATACTTCCGTGATCGCGGTGAAGATTCCTTGATCGTTTACGACGACCTGTCGAAGCAAGCGGTTGCGTATCGCCAAATTTCTCTGTTGCTCCGCCGTCCTCCGGGCCGTGAAGCGTTCCCCGGCGACGTGTTCTATCTCCACAGCCGCTTGCTTGAGCGCGCTGCTCGTGTGAACGAAGACTACGTTGAGAAATTCACCAAAGGCGCGGTCAAAGGCAAAACCGGTTCGTTGACCGCGCTGCCAGTGATCGAAACGCAGGCTGGCGACGTGTCCGCCTTCGTTCCGACCAACGTGATTTCTATTACCGACGGTCAGATCTTCTTGGAAACTGACCTCTTTAACGCAGGTATCCGTCCCGCGATTAACGCCGGCATTTCGGTGTCCCGCGTGGGTGGTGCAGCGCAAACCAAGATCATCAAAAAGCTCGGTGGCGGTGTGCGTTTGGCGCTCGCTCAGTACCGCGAACTCGCAGCATTCGCGCAGTTCGCGTCTGACCTCGACGAAGCCACACGTAAGCAGTTGGAGCGCGGTCGCCTTGTGACGGAGCTCATGAAGCAAGCGCAGTACGCGCCGCTCTCCGTGTCGGAAATGGCATTCACGCTATTCGGTGTGAACAACGGTTTCTTCGACGACATCGAAATCAAGAAAGTGCTGCCCGCAGAAAAAGCGCTGCACAAATTCATGGCAACGAAGTACGCGGATTTGACGCAGCGTATAGAAGACACCAAAGATCTGTCGAAGGACGACGAAGTCGCGCTCACCGCGGCGATGAAAGACTTCAAAGCCAACGGTTCGTTCTAATTTAGGCTGCCCGAAAGCAAATCATGGCTGGCTCAAAAGAGATTAGAACCAAGATCAAGAGTGTGCAAAACACTCGAAAGATCACCAAGGCGATGGAGATGGTCGCCGCATCCAAAATGCGCAAAGCGCAGGAGCGGATGCGCGCGGCTCGCCCGTATGCCGATAAGGTTCGCAACATCGCCGCTCACATGGGCGCTGCGAACCCTGAGTATCGTCATCCGTTTCTCATCAAGCGCGAGAAACAAGCCAACGCGGGCATGATCGTTGTCACCACTGACAAAGGTTTGTGCGGCGGCATGAACACGAACATTCTGCGTGCAGTGGTTGCGAAGTTCAAAGAGCTTGAAGCGGCGGGCACGAAAGTGCAAGTCACGGCGATTGGTACTAAAGGCTTCGGCTTCATGAACCGCTTCGGCGCGAAGCTTTCGTCGCACGTGGTTGGCTTGGGTGACACGCCGCATTTGGAAAAACTGATCGGCGCGGTAAAGATTCAGCTCGATGCCTACGAAAAGGGCGAAGTCGATTCGGTGTACTTGGCCTACACCAAGTTCATCAACACGATGAAGCAAGAGCCCGTGGTTCAGCAGCTCCTGCCGTTGACTGCCGATAAGCTTGAGCAATCGGCTGCGGAAAAAGCTGCCTACAGTTGGGACTACATCTACGAGCCCGATGCAAAAACGGTGGTGGACGAACTCCTCGTTCGCTACGTCGAAGCGTTGGTGTATCAAGCCGTTGCGGAGAATTTGGCGTCTGAGCAATCAGCGCGGATGGTGGCGATGAAAGCGGCATCTGACAATGCCAAATCGGTCATCGGTGACTTGCAGTTGGTCTACAACAAAGCGCGTCAAGCCGCGATTACCAAAGAACTCTCAGAGATCGTTTCCGGCGCCGCCGCTGTCTAACGACCCAAGAACATTTATTTGAATTAGAGATAACAGGAAAAGACGATGAGCACGAATCAAGGCAGTATCGTTCAGTGCATTGGCGCGGTGGTAGACATTGAGTTTCCCCGCAACGCCATGCCGAAGGTCTACGACGCATTAACGCTCGACAAATCCGCTGAGCACAGCGGCGTTGAAGCGGGCCTCACCTTCGAAGTTCAGCAGCAGCTGGGCGACGGCGTGGTGCGCACCATTGCGATGGGCTCGTCAGACGGTTTGCGTCGCGGCATGAAGATCAATGGCACGGGCGCGGGCATCATGGTTCCCGTTGGTAAAGCCACACTCGGCCGCATCATGGACGTGTTGGGTCGCCCGATTGACGACGCGGGCGCAATTGCAACTGACGAGCGCCGCGCGATTCATCAAAAAGCGCCGCGCATGGAAGACTTGAAGCCAACGACCGAGCTGCTCGAAACGGGCATCAAAGTGATCGATCTGATTTGTCCGTTCGCCAAGGGCGGCAAAATTGGTCTGTTCGGCGGCGCCGGTGTGGGCAAGACCGTGACCATGATGGAACTCATCAACAACATTGCTAAGAGCTACGGTGGTTTCTCCGTGTTCGCCGGTGTGGGTGAGCGTACTCGTGAGGGCAACGACTTCTATCACGAGATGGAAGACTCAAAGGTTCTCGACAAAGTCGCCATGGTGTTCGGCCAGATGAACGAACCCCCAGGCAACCGGTTGCGCGTTGCGCTGACTGGCCTCACGATGGCTGAAAAATTCCGCGACGAAGGCCTAGACATTCTCTTCTTCGTTGACAACATTTACCGCTACACCTTGGCCGGTACCGAAGTTTCGGCTCTGCTCGGTCGTATGCCATCGGCGGTGGGCTACCAGCCGACGCTCGCAGAGGAAATGGGTCGCTTGCAAGAGCGCATCACGTCCACGAAAACGGGTTCGATCACATCGATTCAAGCCGTCTACGTGCCAGCTGACGACTTGACCGATCCATCGCCAGCAACGACATTCCAACACTTGGACGCAACGGTCGTGTTGTCGCGTGACATCGCATCGCTCGGTATTTTCCCGGCTGTGGACCCACTCGATTCAACATCGCGTCAGATCGATCCACTCGTGATTGGTGAAGCTCACTACAGCTGCACCCGCTCGGTTCAAGCCACGCTCCAGCGCTACAAAGAGCTCCGCGACATCATCGCGATTCTGGGCATGGACGAGTTGGCACCTGAAGACAAGCTCGCCGTGGCGCGCGCCCGTAAGATTCAGCGCTTCTTGTCGCAGCCGTTCAACGTAGCGGAAGTCTTCACCGGCTCGCCCGGCAAGATCGTGTCGCTCAAAGACACGATTCGCGGCTTCAACATGATCGTGAACGGCGAATGTGATCACCTGCCCGAACAGGCGTTCTACATGGTCGGCACCATCGAAGAAGCGTTCGAAAAAGCCAAGACACTGAACTAAGCAATGCGCTGCGCGGGCGCTCGCCGCGTTGCTTCACCCTTTGCGTGCATACGGTACAGCGTAACGCCTTCGGTGAAGCGCCTTGCGATCATCCCGCGGATCGCATTGCCCGCTAAAGAAAGACTACAGTAATGGCAACCCTCCACGTAGACGTCGTCAGCGCAGAAACCTCGATTTACTCGGGCCCAGCGAAATTCGTTGCGCTGCCCGGTGAATCGGGTGAGCTGGGCATTTTGCCCAAGCACACGCCGCTAATTACGCGTATCCGCCCCGGCGCGGTGCGCATCGAAAAAGAAGACGGCAGCGAAGAGTTCGTATTCGTCGCGGGCGGCATTCTTGAAGTGCAGCCCAACGTCGTCACCGTGCTCGCTGACACCGCGATTCGCGGCAAAGATTTGGACGAAGCGAAAGCCGAAGAAGCCAAAAAGCGCGCCGAGGAAACGCTTCGCAACAACGATGCGGCGATCGACTACGCAGCAGCGCAGGCGGAGCTGGCCTCAGCGGTCGCGCAGCTTGCAGCGATCCGCAAATTGCGCGCGAAGTAAGCGTCGCGATGGCGTCAGGAAAAACGCGGCTCACGCCGCGTTTTTGTTTTGTAGCCCGAATGCTCGCATCCGGGAACGTGAACTCTTTATCGCAAAGCGATCAAGCGTGACTTCGTCGGCGTGACAAACCCTGATGCGAGCATCAGGGTTACGGTGACTCGGGATGTAGGAGCGGTTCCATCGCGATTCCCCATTGCGGTAAAGACGCGTGTGCCGCCGGTCGCGGTGGAACCGCTCCTACAGCGAGTGCTCAGCGAGCAACAAATACCGAAACGCTTCTAGGCGGCACGGAGAACGCGCCGGTCGCCGCATCAAATCTTGATGACTCACGCACGCGTTGGTCCGCAGCTGATCTGCCCGCCAACAACGGGTGCAACGACAGTGATTTGCCCTTCAGTTCCACCGCTGAAAACTGCTGCGGAATCTTATCCACATTGATTACATACACGATGGTTGCAAAGTTCGCACCGGGATACCCAACACCGTCGAGCATCGCGGCAACCACGGTCGGCACCTGCTGTGAACCCACATTCAGAAACGTCAATAGCTGCTTGATGTCCTCTGCACTTCGCAATCGAAACAACGAACTACTCGAACGAATTTTCAGCAAATCGCGAAACGCGTCGCGCGTGAATGCGATGTCTTTCGCCGTCGGCTTGATGTTGCCCACACGAAGTCGCGGCTCGATCATCGCCCAGTTCGCGGCGTTGTCATCTTTGCGCGGCAAACCGGTGGCGAAATAGTTGTCTTGATACGTCCAATCGAGTCGGTTGAACCAATCGCCTGAATCGAAGCTGTTGCGATCCATGGATTTGCTTCGCAGTACATCAATGCCCGCATGGAAATACGCAACACCCTGGCTAAACGCTGTGAGCGCCGCGCCCAGAACTTGCACGCGGGCGCGATCCTCACTGCTCGTCTCAAGCGGCAGCTTGTACGCATTGAGATCAAACAGCGTTTCGTTGTCGTGATTCTCAACGTAGTTCACAACTTCGTTCGGCTGCGTCACGTAACCCGCAGCTGCGCCGTTGTAGTCGATTTTCTCAAGCGTCACCACTTCATCGCGATAGTTGCGCATCGTGTAGTCGCGAATTGATCCGGCGAGGCCAATGCGAATCATGTCAGCCGTGCGTATCAAATCCTGTTGTGATTGCGACGAACCTGCGAGCGCATTTGGGTCGTAGTGCATGCCGTTAAGAAAGCCTTGGTTCTTGACCAGCGCCTCAGCGTTGTCGCCGTAACCACCACCCCGCGCAGCGTCGCGACCACGATCAGTAAACGTGCCAATGCCCGATCCATTCAGTGAGAGCTGCGAGGCCTGCACAAAGCGCTTGCCGTTTTCTACTTCGCCGAAATTCCA
>JAAFHR010000174.1 GCA_013298455.1 Betaproteobacteria bacterium
GGGGAGAGGGAGCCGTATATTCATCGCATGTGGAACGCCAGCATCACCATCTTTGAGCCACGCCTTGATGCGCTGCGGGCGACCTTGGCGTCGGCGGAGGCGTGTAGCGATTTGAGCTACGGCGTAGTCGTGGATAACGGCGCTAGTGCTGAGGCCAAGGCGCTCGTCACCCAATTCCCCAAGTTTCGCTACGAGCTCAATCCCGATGGCAATGCCGGGTTTGGCAACGCACACAATTTCGCCTTTCGCTCGTTGCCGTCTGCACCATTTCATGCGGTGTTGAATCCCGATATTCGCTTCGAACCCGATGCGATCCGTCGGCTCCTTGAGACGATGTCGGCAGATAGAACGATTGGCCTTGCGGGGCCTGCACTACTCAATCCCGATGGCTCGCAGCAATTACTTTGCAAGCGCTACCCGAGTATCCGCGCGTTGCTGGCGCGGCGGTTTTTGCCGACGACTGTGAGCCAATGGATCGGTTTCGACGTAGACGCCGATTACTTCGAAATGAAGGACAGCGACTACGCCAAAGAGATCGAACCCGAATTCATGTCAGGCGCGCTGATGATGTTTCGCCGCGACACCTTTGAGCGACTGCGCGGTTTCGATGAGCGCTTTTTTCTTTATTTTGAAGATTGCGACATCACGCTCCGAGCCCGGCGTTTGGGGCGTGCGGTCTATGTGCCCGGCGCTCGCGTCACCCACGATTGGGCACGCGGCTCGCATCGTTCGGTCAAGCTCACCTGGGTCACCATCGTTTCTCTAATCAAGCTATTCAACAAACACGGATGGCGCTGGCGTGATCCCGCGCTCGCGCTGAAACACTTTTGATCGCGATCACCGGAGCGTCTGGCTACATCGGTGCGCATTGCGTGTCGGAAGCGCTCCGCCGGGAGCGCCGTGTATTGGCGCTTTCAACGCAACCTGCCCGAAGCGCGCTCATCAATCGAGGCGATCAACTGCGTTGGCAATTCGTCGGCGAGCACTACAACACACTCGATCACCACGAATGGGTGGCTCGGCTCACCGGCGTTGAAACGCTGATTCACTGCGCGGCTCGGGTTCACCAAACGAGTCATGACGCCGCAGCATTGATGCAGCGAGACAACGCGTTGCTCACAAAAACGGTTGCCACAGCAGCCCGCGAAGCCGGTGTGGCACGGTTCGTATTTCTCAGCTCGGCGGCAGTATTTGGTGATGCGGTCAACCTTCCAGCTTATTCCGTAAACGCCAGCAGAATTCAGGGCTCCGCATATGCTTGCTCAAAAATTGAGGCAGAAGATTTCTTGCTGCAACGCCAGAGATCGCAAGGCGAAGCGATAGAAATTTTGCGCCCACCTGTTGTTTATGGTCGCGATGCACCCGGCAACATGATGCGGCTTGCGAAATGGGCTGCAAGCGGCTATCCGCTGCCGTTTGGCGCGATTCAAAATCGCCGTTCTATCGTGTCGATTCGGTCGCTGGTGAATGCGATTTTTTGGTGTGTTGAACGACCGATCGGCAACGGTTCGATCAACGTTTGGCATCCCACGGATCGTGAGCCGCTCTCCACCACGCAGATCGTCAACGCCATCGGGCGCGGCCTGAAGCGAGCACCGAAAAATGCGGCCGCACCCAGCGCACTCCTTCGCGCAGCGCTGATCGCCACCGGACAGCGGCGCATTGCACGGCAATTGCTCGACAGTTGGGAGCTCGACTCAAGCGCACTGATTGACGCGGGTTTCAGCGGCGCGATGGACGCCGAGATCGAGCTTGAATTGCTCGGGCGGTCGTTGCGTTGACTTTCGCCACAGATTTCACAGATTGCGCAGATTTAGGTCTTGCGCTTCGCGCGCACACTCGGCTTCTAAGCTCATCTGTGAAATCTGTGAAATCTGTGGCGAGAAAAAACAGCACAGCCGCCCCCCTACAATCCTGCCTTCGACAAAGGATTCCCCATGCGCCCCTCAAACCGCGCCGCGAACGAGCTTCGCGCGATCAAAATTACGCCGCATTTCACCGTGCATGCCGAAGGCTCGGTGCTCATCGAATGCGGCAACACGCGGGTGCTGTGCAATGCCAGCGTTGAAAACAACGTGCCGCCACACAAACGCGGCAGTGGCGAAGGCTGGGTCACCGCTGAATACGGCATGCTCCCGCGCTCAACGCACACTCGCATGCGCCGCGAAGCTGCCAGCGGAAAGCAGAGCGGCCGCACGCAAGAAATTCAGCGCTTGATCGGCCGCAGTTTGCGCGCCGTAGTTGATTTGAAAAAACTCGGCGAGCGGCAAATCACGCTCGATTGCGACGTGCTGCAGGCCGACGGCGGCACACGCTGCGCATCGATCACCGGCGCGTATGTGGCACTGGCGATGGCGTGCAACCAACTCGTGAAATCGGGTGTGTTGACTGAATCGCCGCTCAATGATTCCGTTGGCGCAGTGTCGGTGGGTGTTTTTGAAGGTACGCCTGTACTCGATCTCGATTACGACGAAGATTCCAATTGCGAAACTGATATGAACGTCGTGATGACTGGTTCGGGCGGGTTTGTGGAAGTGCAAGGCACAGCAGAGGGCAAGCCGTTTTCGCGGGCTGAGATGGATGCGTTGCTGGCGCTTGCTGAGCACGGACTGATGCAACTAAAAGCCGCGCAAACTGCAGCTATCGCCGCCGCATAACTTGTAGGAGCGGCTTGCCGCGAATAGCTTTGCGCGACCGTTTGCGGCGCGAAGCACTGCGTCGTTCCGCGCCCAAATCACGAGGCAATTTTTTGACGCGGATTACGCTGATTCCGCAGATCAACGCAGATTATTTTTTGCTCAATCGTGGCTGTACTTTGAATAATCTGCGTCAATCAGCGCAATCAGCGCAATCAGCGTAATCTGCGTCAAAAGATTCACTCCCGATCCCGACGACATCGAGCCACATCAACCGCCTTGCAATGTGGACGTTTTTCGCGGCAAGCCGCTCCTACAACCCAGCATGAAACTCACCCAACTCATCATCGCCACCGGCAACGCGAAAAAGCTCAAAGAGTTTGATCGACTGCTGGCGCCACTTGGTATCGAAGTGCTTCCGCAGAGTGCGTTTAACGTACCCGAAGCCCCCGAACCCCACTGCACGTTTTTGGAAAACGCATTAGCGAAGGCGCGCAACGCCGCGAAGCACACTGGGCTCCCTGCACTGGCTGATGATTCAGGGATCTGCGTGGACGCGTTGGGCGGCGCACCTGGCGTCAACTCGGCCTACTACGCAGGCGCGCACAAAAGCGACGCCGACAACAATGCCAAACTCATTAGCGATTTACACGGCGTCAGCAATCGCCGAGCCCACTACACCGCCGTGCTCGCGCTGGTGATATCTGAGCATGATCCCGAGCCGATCATCGCTGAAGGCCGTTGGTACGGCGAGGTGATCGACACGCCCCGTGGCGCGGGCGGTTTTGGCTACGACCCGTATTTCCTCGACACAGAGCATCAACTCACGGGCGCGGAGTTGCCGCTTGACCTTAAAGCCAAGCGCTCGCACCGAGGTCGCGCGTTTGATAAATTGCTCGCAGAACTTCAATCACGAGGGCTCACTTAACTCATGCAAGCTGTTCTCGATCCCATCGAAGCGCGCGTCATCGGTACGATGATTGAAAAGCGCATTACCGTGCCCGACACTTACCCGCTCACCATCAATTCGTTGGTGAACGGCTGCAATCAGATGAACAACCGTGCGCCGGTGACGTCGCTGACCGAGGCTGAAGTTTCCTCTGCCGTTGAGCGCTTGCGAAATCGTGGCTTCACGAGCCTCTACACTGGGGCTGCAACGCGTGTTCCGAAATATTCCGAATCGTTTGTTGAGCGCTTGGGTTTGCAACGAAGCGAAGCGGCGCTGCTGTGTGAATTGATCCTGCGTGGCGCGCAAATGCCGGGTGAACTTCGCTCGCGGGCTGAGCGAATGCATGCGTTTGCTGATCTTGGTGAAGTTGAAACCACGCTCGCTGCGATGGCCGCGCTCACACCACCGCTCGTAGTGCAATTGCCCCGCGAGGCCGGTGCACGAGCCGCACGCTGGCAGCACATGCTCTTTGGCGGCGAGCTGCCAGACGCCGATGTGCCCGCATTGCCGCCTTCGAAAGCGGATCGTGAATCGGCGTTGGCGGAACGGGTGACTGCGCTTGAGGCCAAGGTGGCGGAGCTGGAAGAGCTATTGACCGCACTTCGTTTGCAGTTGGGGGCGTAACTCTTGCGGCCACGTCAACGCACGATTCCGCGATCCGTTCGGGCTGAGCTTGTCGAAGCCTTAGCACAATGCCGCCAACCCTTCGACAAGCTCAGGGTGAACGGGACTTAAACCAGTGCTGCTCCACTGACGAGCATCGATTTACGTTTCGCCGCAGACAAACACCGAGGTGCCGACCAAAAAATCCGCGTTCATCTGCGATAAATCTGCGAAATCCGCGTTAAAAAATCTGTTCGAAGTCTCAATCGCATCACCTACCGTCGCCGCTGAAAACCATGTCATCCCACCCCCAAGAACCCGCCGCCTCGACCCGCAAACCGATCAACCTGCATCGCCTACGCGAACTTCACGCGAGCGGCGAAAAGCTCACGATGCTCACCTGCTACGACGCCACCTTCGCGCGTGTTGCCGATGACGCTGGCGTTGAGATGCTGTTGGTGGGCGATTCGCTGGGCATGGTGTTGCAGGGTAAATCGAGCACGCTGCCAGTGACGATCGACGAGATGATTTATCACGTTCGTTCCGTGGTGGCCGGTAACAGAACTGCGTGGATCATTGGCGATATGCCATTCGCGAGCTATCAAGAAAGTCCGTCTCAAGCCTGCGCCAATGCGGCGCGATTGATGCAAGCCGGTGCGCACATGGTGAAGCTCGAAGGCGGCGGTTGGACGAATGAAACCGTTCGTTTTCTGAGCGAACGCGGCATTCCGGTCAGCGCGCATTTGGGGCTCACGCCGCAGTCGGTTCACGCCCTCGGCGGCTATCGAATTCAAGGCAAAACAGACGCCGCAGCTGACATTTTGAAGCGCGATGCGAAGGCGATTGCGGATGCGGGCGCGGCGATGTTGGTGCTCGAATTGTTGCCCTCAATACTTGCCAAAGACATCACTGAAATGCTGCCGATTCCGGTGATCGGCATTGGCGCGGGCGTGGATTGCTCGGGGCAAGTCTTGGTGCTGCACGACATGCTGGGTTTGACCAAAGGCAAGTTACCACGCTTCGTGAAAAACTTTATGAACGGCGCGCCGAGTATTGAGGCAGCGATTGCAAACTACGTTGTCGAGGTGAAGGCGAAGCGTTTTCCTGAGAATGCCGTGCATGGGTATTAACACCACTGTTCCCTCCCCTTCAAGGGGAGGGTTAGGGTGGGGATGGTTTTCTAGCCTATTTCGGGCGAAACACCATCCCCCTCCTAGCCTCCCCCTTGAAGGGGGAGGGACCAGTGCTTCTCGTCGTTTCACATTGACTTTCCCCGGGAGGGCAAGGGGACACCATGCTCACCCCTAACTTCACCACCCTCCCGCCGCTCTCGCTGTACATCCACATCCCGTGGTGCATTCGAAAGTGTCCTTATTGCGATTTCAATTCGCATGAGGGGGCCGTTCAAGAGCGGGATTACATCAATGCGTTGATGAGCGATTTGGAATCGGAGCTACCCAACTTTTGGGGGCGCACGATTCAAACGATTTTTATCGGTGGCGGTACACCGAGCTTGTTTTCTGCCGACGCCATTGGCGAAATTTTGGCCGGTGTGCGCGCCCGAACGCGGCTCTCGCCCACGGCAGAGATCACGCTCGAAGCCAATCCGGGCACGTTTGAGATGGCGAAATTCGCGGGCTATAAAGACGTCGGTGTGAATCGCTTGTCGATTGGCATTCAAAGTTTCAACGACGCACATCTGAAGGCGCTCGGTCGCGTTCACGATGCGAGTGAAGCGCGTCGCGCCATTGAAATTGGGCTCGCCACGATTGGCAATGTGAATTTGGATGTGATGTTCGCGCTGCCCGCATCGAGAACGAATTCAGCCGCGCAAACGATGGCGGAATGTGAAGCCGATGTGCGAACAGCGCTGTCGTTCAACACGCCGCATTTGTCGTTCTACCAACTCACGTTGGAGCCCAACACGGTGTTCGCCAAAAAGCCCCCGCCGCTCCCAGATCACGATTTGGCCGCCGACATGCAAGCTCGCGTGGAGACGATGCTCAGCGAGGCAGGTTACGAACACTACGAAACCTCGGGCTACGCCAAACCCAATCAGCGCTGCCAACACAATTTGAATTACTGGAATTTCGGCGATTACGTGGGCATTGGCGCAGGGGCACACGGCAAACTTTCGATGCCCGGATCGCCCACGAGTGCGGCGAGCATTGTGCGCACTGAGCGCGTAAAACAGCCGCGCGAATTCATGCAGCGCGCTGCAGCGGGCAACGCCGTTCACGAGCGCCGCGAAGTGACTCGCAGTGATGTTGGCTTCGAATTCATGCTCAATGCGCTTCGTTTGACCGATGGTTTCACCGTGCGTGATTTCGAAGCGCGAACCGGTTTTTCCATCACGCTCGTGGATCGCGCATTGAACGAATGCGAAGCCAAAAACCTCATCACCCGCGATCATGTTCGCATCACACCGACCGCGCTGGGGCGAACGTTTTTGAATCAGGCGGTTTCGGCGTTTCTTTAGTTAGCTTACCTGAGCATCGCCTTAATAAGCTTCAGCTAAGCCGAATTTCAATTCAATTTTGAAATCAGATGAAAACGCCTTCTAGCCTCAATTAATTCTGGCTTTACGCAATAAAGCTGGCTTTGGGTCAGTATCGCGTGACGTCAACGCGCTTCAGACAATTCCCCTTGACGCGTGCCGGAGTCTGCGCGACATTCCGCTCTTCGGTGCGCGGCAATCTCGTCGCGGCGGCTCAATCAATTTCATGCTGAGGGAAGATCATGTTTGCAA
>JAAFHR010000175.1 GCA_013298455.1 Betaproteobacteria bacterium
GCTACCAAGGTTTTCGTCCGAAACATCGTCATCTCCTTCAATCGGGGAAATCCCCAAAACCGCTCAAAGTGAGCGTGTATTGACTGAAACGAATGAGTGGAAGAAATGGGGTTAAGAATCAATGCTGTTCGTTTAAGAGCCGTTCGCCCTGAGCTTGTCGAAGGGTTGGCGGCACACCACCCAGGCTTCGACGAGCTCAGCCCGAACGGAAATGCAGCCTGTTCGGCCGAAATGAACAGCGTCGTTGTCAACCCAAATGAACCCGTTTGTACTCCCCAACAGCGACCGCGATTACATTGCTGCCAGACATGGTTTCTCGGACACCCTCGATGAAAAATCTGCACATCACGTTACTCGCGATGAGCGCTACAGCCGTTGTCGCGGGTTGTAGCTTTTCGCCACTTTCCCAAGACTCGGCCGCCGGCAGTCAGACGGCCGCGTCCCGCACCGTCACCATCGAGCGCACCGCTTACGGCATCCCGCACATCGCTAGCTCGAATCTGGAATCGCTCGGCTACGGCATTGCCTACGCGTACGCCCAAGACAACGTCTGCCAAACGGCGCAACAGTTGGTGACCGCCCGGGGCGAACGGTCGGCGTTTTTTGGTGGCAGCGCCACGGCGCTATTCGGTTTCCGTCCGCTTCCGAACGAACAAATTGATCTGTTCGTGGCGGCGCACATGAACGATGCGGCTTTGGCGCAATCGTGGGCTGGCGTTTCGCCTGATGCCCGAGCCCTGGTTCGCGGCTATGTTGCGGGATACAACCGCTTTCTGGCGGACCACGCGGGAAAACTACCAGCCGCTTGCAACGGTCAAGCCTGGGTGAAGCCAATGACCGTTGCCGAGTACTACCGAACGACTGAGCTCTCGCTCGTACAAGCCAGTGTCGGCGCGTTTGCGGATGCGTTGGTTGCTGCGAAGCCGCCCGTTGCGACAACGCCAGCCATCAAAACCGGATCTATCGAATCGGGCTCGACCTTGACCGCTGTTGACGTGAACGTGGCACGCGACGCCATGCGCGAAATCGGCATCGTTGATTCCCCGTACGGTTCAAACGCGTGGGCGTTTGGCAAAGATGTGACTGCTAGCGGCAGTGGCGTATTGCTCGGCAATCCGCACTTTCCATGGGTCGGCACGAATCGCTTTTGGCAGATGCATCTCACCGTGCCGGTTGACTTTGACGTGATGGGGGCGAGCACTGCGTTGGCAACGACCGTGCAGATTGGCTTCAATCGCGACGTAGCGTGGTCACACACGGTATCCACCGGTAAGCGATTCACCTTGCACGAGCTGAGCCTTGACGCCAACGATCCCAGAGCCTACTTGATCGATGGCAAGCGCGAGGCGATGAGCTCCAAGATCGTCACGATTCGTGTCCGTGGCGCGGATGGATCGGTCAAAGACGTCTCGCAAACACTCTGGTCTTCGCGCTGGGGGCCGATCATTGTCAACCCACGAGCTGGGCTCAATTGGACGGCGAAAACGGCGTACGCACTCAAAGATGCCAACTCGGGCAATGCTCGCAGTGTCGACACCTGGCTCGCCTTTGCGCGCGCTAAATCCACACAAGATTTGACACGCGGCATGCAAAACCTCGGGCTGCCGTGGGTCAACACCATTGCGGCTGATCGCAGCGGCGCTGCGCTCTACGCCGATTTGAGCGTCGTGCCCGACGTGGATTCCGAGCAGTTGAAGCGCTGTGCGCCCAGTGCTGCGGCGGCTGCGCTCGGAAACGCTGCTGGGCTATATGTGCTCGACGGTTCGAAAAGTGACTGCGATTGGCGGCGCGATGTAGGCTCGCCCGTCGCGGGCTTGACCGCGCCGTCACGTCTGCCATCGCTCACGCGCAGCGACTGG
The DNA here is from genome assembly GCA_013298455.1 of Betaproteobacteria bacterium. GTDB lineage: Bacteria > Pseudomonadota > Gammaproteobacteria > Burkholderiales > Casimicrobiaceae > Casimicrobium. The sequence continues at coordinate 1,860 of JAAFHR010000175.1, forward strand.
GTTCACAATTCCAACGACAGCTTTTTCTACTCGCATCCTGAAGCCAAGTGGTCAGGCATTTCGCCGCTGGTGGGCGATGATGTGCTTCGCAGACCCCGAACACGCTCCGGTTTGATCGAAGTTCCTGATTTGATTGCGCAAGGGAAAGTCACACCGGAGACGGCGCAGCGACGGCTCTTTGAGAATCGCAATCTGTTGGCGCGTTTGGTGTTGCCTGATTTGCTCGCTGCTTGTATCGATGGCCCCGAGAACGCCCGCGCGGCGTGCGCTGCGCTTCGATCATGGAATCGAACGAATGATGTGGACGCGCGTGGCGCTCATCTCTTCCGTGAATTCTGGCGCACGGCGAGCACGATCAAAGACGTTTACCGGGAGCCGTACGACAAGTCGCGCCCGATCGAAACGCCGCGTGGCTTGCGTATGTCCGATCCAGCGGTGGCCACTAAGGTGTGGGATTCGCTCGCCGCTGCCGCTAAGAAAGTGACGGATGCAGGCTTTGCGCTCGATGCGCCGCTCGGTGCCGTGCAACGTCCAGTCTTCTCCGAAGAGCCTATCGCCATTCATGGTGGCGACGAAATCGAAGGCGTACTCAATAACGTCGGTGATCGTGCCAGCGCGGGGATCACCGCCAAAGGCATCCGCATCGATTACGGCACGAGCTATGTGCAATCAGTGGGCTTCGACGCGCGCGGCCCGATTGCCAATGCGCTGCTCTTGTACGGCCAAAGCAGCAACTCAACTTCAGCGCACGTTACCGATCAACTGAAGCTCTATTCGCGAAAGGAATGGATCAAATTGCCGTTTCATCGCGATGATGTGGCGCGTGAGCGGATCGGCGAGGTGTTGACGCTGGTGCGCTGAGGTGTAGGCGCGCACCTGGGCGCGAAATGCGGTTGCGCAGAAACTAAGGTTGGGTAGGGGTCAATACTGTTCACATATGACCCTGCATTCAATTTTTTTTGCCACAGATTTCGCAGATTACGCAGATTAAGCAGATTTTTCAGGGCTGCGTTTGCGCTCATCTTTGCAAGGTGAAGACCTCTGCACAACCGGCAAATGAGATCGAGTCTCCCGTAATTCGTCATTCCCGCGCAGGCGGGAATCCATGGTGAGTTGAGCAAAATCAATCACTTGGAACATGGCTGCTCATCGACGATAGATTCCCGCCTTCGCGGGAATGACGGAAATGAGAGTTGTGCAGAGGTCTTAGGTGTGGAATCTGTGGCTAAAAAATCTTAAGCGAACCGTATTGGGATACGGGCTGCATCGGTTGCACTCCGATGCGCTCCTACGTCACGTTTCGTTGGCGAACACGCGTTCCCAAAACTCGCGAACGGGCCCTGAAAACGCTTTCGATTCAGTTAGAGGAATCTGCGCGCGCAACTCGCCGTGCGGCGCTTGTAGCCGCACCGCGTGTTGACGCGCGCGCAACTGCCGATAGGCGTTGGCGGCAGCAACCGCTAGCGCTGCGCCGCTCGTGCCTGCTGCGTCTAGCAACCCCAATTCGCCAGCGCGAATGGCGAGCGCGATGTTGCCGTGATTGGCGCGCAATGATGGATGCTTCTCGCTGTGGCGCAACACCAAGGTTTGCACCGCAAACTCCATGTCGACCAGACCGCCGCGATCATGTTTCAAATCAAAAAATGCGTCGGCGTTTTTGTTGACGCGTTCTTTGGCCAGTCGTTGGCGCATCTCGAGCACATCAGCTCGCAGCTTCGACCAGTCGCGCGGCGTTGCAAGAATGTCGTCACGAATACGCTCGAACGCCGCTCCAACATCGGCGTCGCCCGCAGCGAAGCGCGCGCGAGTCAGCGCTTGATGCTCCCAGGTCCAGGCTTTTTCGCGTTGATACTGGGCAAAGGCGCTCACGTTCGTGAGCAGCAAACCGGCCTGACCATCAGGGCGTAGACGCGCATCTACCTCGTAGGCTCGCCCGGCAGCGGTCAAGGTCGTCATCCAACTTTGTAGGCGCTGCGCGATGCGTGTCAGTGCGTCGCGGTGTTCGGTGGCGGCATCGGGCATCAAAAAAATCAAATCAAGATCGCTGGCGTAGCCCAACTCTTTGCCGCCCCAACGACCGTAGGCGATCACGGCGATGCGTGCATCATCTGGCAATTTCGCTTGCTGCATGAGGTGCTGCAGCGTTTGTTCGACCACGACATCAGCGAGCGCGGAAAGGTGATCGGACAGCGTCTCGACGGAGAGTGCGCCCGCGACATCCTTGAGTAGCAAACGAAACGTCTCGCCTTGCTGAAAGTGGCGCACCGCGTCCATGCCGCGCTCGGTGTCGTCGCCTGTGTGTTGCAGGGCGTCGCAGAGCTCGTTGCGCCATGCGGCGTAATCGACGTCGCTTGCCAGCGAGCGCGAATCGATCAGATCATCAAGTAGCAACGGATGCGTGCTCATGTAGTGCACCGCCCAGGGGCTCGCGGCCGCTAGATCAACCACGCGGCGCAGTACGTTCGGCCGCTCGATCATCAACGCCAGATAGCTCGACCGAGACGCAACACGTAGCAGCAAATCGATGCTCCGTGTAGCTGCGGCATCGGGGGCGGTGCTCTGTCGCGCATAGTCAATTGCGCTGTCCGCGAGCTGTTTTAAGCGGTCTCGGCTGGTGACCGGCAAAGCGCGAGCCCTCGCGCCGTTGAGCGTCGACTCAACAAATTGCATCACCTGCGCCTCATCGGAGAAAGTCTGAGTCTCGAGCGGGCGCAGTGCGCGGTCGGAGTTCACGCGGGGCAGCTCTGGCATCGTCACCATCGTAGCGCCGCTCAAGGTGCCATCGAAGAACTCGGCAACCTCCGTTCGCACCGCCGTGAGCTTCGCTTCCAGCGCATCCGCGCTGGGTAGGTTCAGCACTTCGGCCAGCTCGTTCAAGGCAGCAGCGCTTTCTGGCAGCGTTTGCGTTTGAAGGTCATCGCGGTATTGCAGCATGTGTTCAACGCGTCGCAAAAACTCGTAATGCCCAGCAAGTCGCGTGGATCGCTCGGCACTCACAAACCCTGCGCGGGTAAGCGCAGCGAGCGATTCCAGCGTCGTTCGAGTGCGCATGCGCGGATCGCGTCCACCGCGCACCAGTTGCCGCAGCTGCACGCCAAATTCCAACTCGCGAATGCCGCCACGACCGAGCTTGATGTTCCGCGGATTGCTCTTTTCGCTCCGAAGCTGTGCATGCAGATCACGCATGCCGGCGACAGCATCAAAATCCAAGTAGCGTCGAAACACAAAGGGCTGCACGAGCGCAGCGAGCGACGTTTGCAACGAGCCGCTCGCCACACGCGAACGAAGCCACGCCAAGCGCTCCCACATTCGACCCTGCTCGACGAAGTAGCGTTCCAAAAACTCAAGCGTAGGTACCATCGGTCCAGCGTCGCCGTAAGGGCGAAGTCGTGTGTCCACCCGAAACACGAATTCACCGTCAATTTCGCGATCAAGCGTGCGAGACACGGCTCGTGCCAGACGGGTCAATGCATCGGTGTGCTGCGCATCATCATCCTCGCACAAAAAAACGACGTCGATGTCAGACGACACATTGAGCTCGAAGCCCCCCATCTTGCCCATGGCCACGACTGAAAACTGACACGGCGGCGCGGCGCTCTCAAACAGGCGCAAACTATGCGCTCGCACCGCAGTGTTAACCGAAAAATCAGCGAATTCCGTGAGCGTACGCACCAAACCGTCAAACGGTGCGTTGTCGACGATGTCGGCCAGAAGCGTTCGCAGCATCAGTGCTTTTCGCAAATCACGCAGTACGTCGTCGACTGTGTCAGCCGTTGCGCCCAACGCTAAGTGCTGCCAAGCTTTCCAGTCAATCGGTTGGTTGCGCTCGGCAACGATTTGGCTCACCCACTCAGGATCAGCGCGGCGAAGTCGTGCGGCGTAGTTGGAGTAACGGAACGCGCGTTCGATGGCATCGGTCTCAGTCATAGCCCTGATTGTCGCGCGAAGCGAGGACGACCGCAGTGCCCTCGATAGAATCCATCCAGCATGCAAGAACCCACCCAGAGCGACGCGAGTCGAGCCGAGCCAGACCCAGCGGTCGCCGCAGCCCGTGTCGGAGCGAGCAAGCGCACCAAACGGGTGTGGGGCTGGGCGATCCGTGCGTTTTTCTGGCTCACTTTGGCAGCAACGGTGGCGTTTTTGGCAGCGATCGCTGCCACGCGGTTTTGGTTGGTGCCCAATGCCGACGAGTTTCGCCCTCGAATCGTTGAATCGCTCTCGCGCTTGACCAAACAGCGTGTGGTCATCGGCGGATTTCACGCGGGGTGGAACGGCTGGTCGCCCGAGCTCAAAATGACGCGGCTGCAAATCCTCGATCCGCGCGGAAAAATGTTGCTTGAACTGCCGGAAGTTGAGACGACCGTGTCTTGGCGCTCGCTGCTCTTGCTTGAGCCGCGGCTGTCCGCGCTCACCATTCGTTCGCCTCGCGTGGTGATTCGCCGCACCGCGCAAAACCAGCTCACGGTGGCTGGTATCGATTTGGATTTGGATTCGAAAACTGAGGGTGATCCCGCCTTACTCGAATGGCTACTTCGCCAGCGCTTGGTGCAGGTCGCCGGTGGCGAGCTTGAATGGCAAGATGATTGGCGCGGTTTGCCGCCGCTTCGCTTGCGCGATGTGAATGTGCGGCTCTTCAACGACGGCGCATTTCACCGGATCGGCATGACGGCAACGCCGACGTCCGATATCGCATCGCCGATTGATTTCCGAAGTGAGTTCAGCGGCTCGGATCTTCGAAAAGTGTCGGATTGGGACGGCAGCGCCTACATCCGCGTTGACTACGCCAACATCGCCAATTTAGCTCGCTATTTGCCGCTACCGATTGACATTGCGCGCGGCGAGGGAGCGCTACGGTCGTGGTTTGAGTTTGACGACGGCCGCGCCGTATCGGTCACTAGCGACGTCGTTTTGAAAAATGCGCAAGTGCTCGTGGATAGACCGGACACGAAGCGCATCGACGTCAAGTCGTCTTCGCCATCACCCGCCGCGCCCTCCGCTCGA
>JAAFHR010000176.1 GCA_013298455.1 Betaproteobacteria bacterium
CGATGGCGGCCTTGGCTTTGCCGTCGGCGTTGGCGGTTGCGCTTGGCGCTGCGAAGAGGGCGGCCGTTGATAGCGCTACGAGCGCCGAACAACGAATGAGTGATGAAAACGAATTGACCAGCATAGATTTCCTATTCGAAAAAAAGGGGGCGCACGCGCCCCCTCACTAATGCGTTCGAGCGGTTATTCGCCGACGTAGCTGATGCGATAGAGCGCGCCAGCGAAGTCGTCAGACACCAGAATCGAACCATCGGGCAGATTGGCCACATCCACGGGACGACCGCGATACTGCTTGGTCTCGGGGTTGCGGAAGCCATCGGCGAAGACTTCGGAGCCGGCAGCAGTGCCATCGGCCTTGAGCGGGATGAAGTTGATCAGCGCGCCACTAGGCTCTGTGCGATTCCACGAGCCGTGTGAGGCAACAAAGATGCCGCCGCGATACTTGGCAGGGAATTTGTTGCCGGTGTAGAACGCCATGCCAAGCTGTGCTTGATGTGCAGGGAATTCGATTTGCGGGAAGATCGCGCCGGCGGGCTCTTTCATGTCCTTCAAATCCTCGGCAGCTGGGCTACCGGCCACTTTGAATTTTCCGTTCCAGTACGGATAGCCGAAATGCTCGCCGGGTTTCGTTGAACGATTAAGCTCACCCGGTGGAATGTCGTCGCCCAAACCATCGGTTTGGTTGTCGGTCCACCAAAGCGTGCCATCTTTTGGATTGAAATCCATGCCCACCGAGTTACGTGCGCCGACGGCAAACACTTCGCGCTTGCTGCCATCAAACGGGCTCAAACGAATGATGCCGCCAATGCCGATCTTTTCGAAGGGCTCAACTAAATTCTTTGGCTGAACGTTGTAGGGCTGACCGAGCGAGATGTAGGCGAGCCCGTCTTTGCCGATGCGGCAAACGCGAGCGCCGTGGTTGTATGACTCATGCTCAACCGGAATTAACTTGCCCTGTGGCACCGCTTCGATCACCGCGACATCTGGGCCTTCATAGAAGAATTCAGCGGCAGGGAAATTCAACACGCGGTTGTGTTCCGCGACGACCAAGAAGCCGTCTCGCGTCCAGCAAACCCCGTTGGGTACGTTGAACTTAAGCGATGGTGCGAAGGCTTTGACCTCGGTCGCTGCCGGGCCGTTGTTGCGATTGGTCACTGCCCAAACGGTCGTCTTTCGCGTGCCGACAAAGAGCATATTGGTCGACGGTGCAACCGCCATATGGCGAGCATCCGGCACGATGGCATAGAGCTCAATCTTAAAGCCGGGCGGCAGTTTGATCTCTTTGAGATTGGCCTTAATTGCATCGGCGTTAGCGCCGGTTTGAGGCACGAGCGGGATGTTGAGATCCGTCGTTGCCACACGCATCTGCTTTAGTTTTTCCAAGTTTGGCTGCGCCATACTTGGCAGCGCAGACAACGTAGCGACGCTTGCCGCCACGATCCCGATCATTATTCGACTCACTCTACTCATGCTCATCTCCTATGTGCGTGAAGTACTTCATTGCGTTCGTTCGACTGAACGAGCACTGATGCTATGAAACTCATAAATTAGCTAAGCGTGCAATTTTCCGAATTTTGAAACAACGAAAAACCCCACATAAATCGTTGGTTTGCGGCGCTTGCGTTAGCTAATCTTTTTCTGTGATGATCGTGGACGCACGCAACCGAAAACCGCGCAGTCGGAACGTTGTAAAAGCTGCTGCAATCGTTTTTCAATCCAATGAATCCTATGAATTTTTTTTCTACTGCCGACCCGATTCGGTTTCGCCTCTCCCTCGTTTCGCTTGCTGTTGCGGCATCGCTATCGTCGATGGCCGATGCGCAATCTAGCAGCCCGACCGCGGTAGCGCCCGTCGTCGTTACGGCCACGCGTGTGGCGAGCGATCCACTCAATCTTCCGATGGCGGTGAGCAGCATTGATGCGGATGCCATTACCGAATCGCAGCTGCAAGTGAACATCTCGGAATCAATGCAGCGAGTGCCCGGTGTGAATGCACAAAACCGCAACAACTACGCGCAAGACGTGCAGCTCTCGATTCGCGGCTTCGGCGCGCGCGCGAGTTTTGGTGTGCGGGGTGTGAAACTGTTGACTGACGGCATTCCGGCGAGTCAGCCCGACGGACAAGGTCAGGTGTCACATTTTTCGCTCGGCAGCGCGGATCGGATTGAGGTGCTTCGTGGGCCGTTCTCTGCGCTCTATGGCAACGCTTCAGGTGGTGTTGTGCAGATTTTTACGGAGCCTGGTGCAACGCCCAACACGGTGAGTGCGACGGTGGCGGCTGGCACGAACGACACACTTCGTGTTGGGTTGAAGGCGAACGGTCGCAGCGGCGCAGTGGGTTACGTCGCGCAGGTCGATCGCTTTGACACAGATGGACCGCGTCCCCACAGTGCAGCGACTCGCATTGGCGCCAACGCCAAACTCGACATCAAGTTGGGTGAGCGCACGCAATTAACCGTGCTCGGGAATTCGGTGAATTTGCCCGAAGCGCAAGACCCGCTCGGGCTCACTCTCGCAGAGTTCACCGCCAACCCGAAGCAAGTCAACGCGGGTGCGCTGCAATTCAACACCCGAAAAGACGTTGAACAAACGCAAGGCGGCGCTAAGCTTACGCATCAAATTTCAAACACGCAAAGCGCTGAGATCACGTTCTACACTGGCGAGCGCGCAGTGCGCCAATTTCAGTCGATCCCGGTGGCTACGCAAGCCGCAGCAACGCAGCCGGGCGGCGTGATTGACTTTGATCGTAGCTACTACGGCATCGATGCGCGATTCACGCAAAGTGGCGATTGGGGTGCGATCGTTGCGGGCGTTTCCACCGATAAGCTCAATGAGAATCGTCGCGGCTACCAAAACTTTTTGGGCACCGGCGCAGCGCAGCAATTGGGCGTGCTCGGCGCTCTACGTCGCGACGAGAAAAACCGTTTGCAGTCGGATGATTTTTTTGTGCAAGGCAACTGGAAGTTCTCTGCCAGCGGTTCGCTGCATGCGGGCGTTCGAAGTAGTCGCGTCAAGCTGGTGAGCGATGACAAATACATCGTGACTGGCAATGGCAACGATAGCGGTAGCGTCAACTACTCGTCAACGCTTCCGAGCATCGGCGCAAGCTTTCGCGTGCTGCCCAGCTTGTCGCTCTACGCCAGCGCAGGGCGCGGTGTTGAAACTCCAACGTTGAATGAACTCTCGTACCGACCGCCGGGGTCAACGCCGTCGACAGGACTCAATTTCGCGCTGCAACCGGCAAAAAGCGACAGTGTGGAGATTGGCGCGAAGTGGCGCGGTTCGGGCGTGTCAGCGGAGTTGTCCCTCTTTGACACCAAAACCAAAAACGAAATCGTAGTGATTTCCAATAGCGGCGGACGCTCGTCGTTTGGCAACGCTGGGCGCACATCGCGCCGTGGTGTGGAGTTGTCGGCTCGCACGCAGCTAGCCAGTGCGCTGAGTTGGGAGCTCGCCGCGACGAGCCTAGAAGCGCGCTACCGTGATCGATTCTTGACCTGCGGCGCACCGCCCTGCACCACACCCGCTGTGGTCGTCGCAAGCGGCAATCGTATCCCGGGTGTGCCAGAACGCTCCCTGTGGACAGAGCTCAAATGGTCGCATCCGAGTGGCCTCTACGCCGCTGCTGAGATCAAGTACCAAGGCCAAATTTTCGCCAATGACACCAACACCGAATCGTCGGACGCCGTAACGTTACTCGGCGCGCGGATTGGCATCAACCGACAGTTCGACAAACTCAAAGTCGGCGCGTTTTTGCGTGGTGATAACTTAGGCGGCAAGGTCTATGCGGGCACAGTGATTGTGAACGAAGCCAATCGTCGGTACTTTGAGCCTGCGGCTGGACGGACGTGGTTGGCCGGCGTGAATGCGTCGATGGCTTGGTGATGTGTCCCCCTCTCCCCCGGAGGGAGAGGGGTTAGGGGAGCGGGGGAGCGTCGCTGGAACGCGTAGATTCGCCCCCCGAATCTATTGCCCCCTCTCCCCAACCCTCTCCCGCCAGGGGAGAGGGGGCCAATGATGCGCCCCGTCGGCCTTGCGCTACCAACCACCGCGACACGCTACAAAACTATCCGCTCCTGCCGCAATCCCAGCCCTGAACGCTGCAACCATGCCATCACCGAATCCACCGTCGTCGTCTGAATACGATCCGCGAATCGCTTCTCGTTAGGGTGGTCGTCAAACGCAATATTCGCCGATGAAATGCGACCGCCAAGTCGCGTTAGCGCGCCGAGCGTTATCACACTGGGTTCGTATTGACGCAGCTGCAACCATGCCTGCGCTTGGCGACGTGTGGTGATAGTCGAATCCATCGCCATCGCGAGCGTTTCAATCGCCCATTGATTGCTTTGCTGATACTTCGTTGACCATGGATAGGCGAGCATGTTGTACCGGCGCTCGTGAAGCGAAATTGCCTGGTTCGTGTTGATCAACAGCGGGTGTAGTTTTTCCTGAACATCGGGTTGCAGCACGACCCACGTTGCCTCGAAACGGAATAAATCGTCGAGAAAAAACTCGCCTAGCCCTTGCCGATAGATTGATGCCTCGTCTGCGCCACAACTGTTGAGTTTGTGCAGCACCAGCCATCGGCCATCCGTGTTTTTGTAAGCCAATCCGAGGTGGGAGTAGCGCAGTTTGTACTTGCTCAAATCCTGCCCAGCGCGAGCCAGTACGACGACTTTTGCTCCCGACTGATCAAGCGCAGTGCGGGTTCTGTCGGCGAGAGTCATCCCGCGTTCAATCGTATGGGCGCTCAGTGGCTTCGCATCGCAGGATCGCCCTGCATGAGCCGTGCTAAATGGCGTGCAGAGCGCGGTGGCGAAAGCAAACAGCGTCAGGATGTTGATGAACTTCATTGCGAATTCCTCAAAACGTCACACGTTCGTTGTGCAATAGCGCACGCCCTAATTCGTTGGGCACAAAGGCGATCACTTCACCAGCGAATGAAATCGTTGCGCCCGCTGCGATCACGCTCACCGCCATCGTGTCGCCCACACCCACCGAGATTCGCCGCCCAGCACGCGACGACAATTCAAGCGTTACCCGCGCGCCATCGGACGCCCGCTCCAACACGCAGATCGCGCCCTTTGCGCTCGCTTCAACGGACTTGACGACAAGCACTGCACCGCTTGTGGAGAGCGCTATCGGAAGCGCCACGACCACGCTTGCCGCAACGCTCGCGCCGTAACTCGAAACCACGACCGACGCCACGGGAAGGGCAGACAAAGCGCTCAGCGCTGACGACGGATCGCTAGCGAAGGCCACCGATTGCGTTTGGGCGCACAGCGCAGCAGAGACGACAACAGATAGACAAAGCTTCTTCATGATTAATCCTTGGTGAAGTAGAGAATTTGTAGGAGCGGCTTGCCGCGAATGTCGTTGTAGGAGCGGTTCCACTGCGATCACGGCGTCGTCTACGAATCGCGGTGAAACCGCTCCTACAGTCGGACTTACTTCGCCGAACGCAGCATCGGTTCCGCCGCTGTGTCGCCACGAAGCTCCGCCCGAGCCTCGGCGCGCGCCGCCAATTTCATCTCAGCCAAGTTCGCTTCATGGGCATCGCGCAAAGTCTTGGCGAGCGTGAATGTCGTCGTGATTAAGTACAACCAGCCCACAAGCAAAAACGCCTTGTACGAATCATTCACATTCATCCGCCACAAGCCCCACGCGGTAAGCACCATCGCAAATGCAAAGGCGCTGTACACCACAAAGCGCCAAGCGGGCGTGTCAGTTTGGCTGTGTTGATTGTCACGAACGAATTTCGACAGCACAAAGGCCGTTGTCAAACAAAACAGATAGCCCATCACCATAAACGCCCGATCCAACTCTTGACCCGGCAAATAGGCAAGCGCCGTCGCACACAAAAACGCAGCAATCGCAAACGACGCCCACACCTGCACCCGCCAAGCAGCGGTATCGCGGCGGATCAAAACGTTGCGGTCAATCGGTTGATTCATCTCAAAACTCCCTCGGTAGAAACCTCAACAAGAGGCGATGAGAGGAGTTTTTCAGCGATGCGGGGTGGGATCAATCAATGGTGGTGAAGTCGCGCAGGGGGGTTCGATGGGTATCGAAATTTGATACCTGCAGCTTGGCAGCCGCGTCGTTGATTTCGATGCCCGTAGCCCGAGGACGCCCGGCAAGCGCGGACAGTTTTGCCCCCTACAGAACTGTACTTTTGTAGCGTGGATACCCGAAGGGGTTCCACCAGAATTTCGATTGGGGCGAAATCCTGTTGAACTGCCTGAGGCGGGTTGACGTGTCGGAACCCCTGCGGTTGTCCGACCTACGCTGGCGAACTCTCTTTCAACTCTTTCGCAGTGGAACCCACTTGTAAAACAGCACAAACATTGCGCCCGCCCCAAGCGCCAGCAATAGCGCGAGAAGCATCGGTCTGTGTGTGAACCAAGGCGCAAGCATGACGGAAATCATCAATGGAGTAGCGGCGAACAGGCTATGACGATAGGAAATGTTGATGCGTTTTCCGCACGAGGTGCATGTTGCCGGCGACGCGGCTCCCAAATATGCCCTCCGGAGTGTAGAGAGTCCGGGTTGATTGCAGTGTGGGCAGATGTATTTCGGTGTACGTAGGTTCATGGCTCATGTCCTCTAGATTACGCCGCCGCAATCACCAACGCCGTAGCCGCCGTGACACGCTTCGCGTACTCAATCTCCAAAAACTCATTCGGCCCATGCGCATTCGATTTCGGCCCGAGCACGCCAGTGACTAGCATCTGCGCATTGGGGAATTTCGCGCCGAGCATGCCCATGAACGGGATGGTGCCACCTTCGCCCATGTAGGCGGCGGGGCGGCCGAAGTAGTGCATCGATGCGGCGTCTAAGGCGACGGTGAGCCAG
>JAAFHR010000177.1 GCA_013298455.1 Betaproteobacteria bacterium
CGAAAACCCGATGTGCCGCCCCAACGCCACGATTTGCGCTGCAACGTCGTTAGCGCTGGGTTTGGTGGGCGATGAGAGCGTAGCGGTCATGAGCACCATTCTAGAAACCTCTGCGTACCTGCCCGACGAAGCAGCAACCCTTGCTTTCGCCGCTCGGCTCGCTCGGCAATTGTCTGCGCCGATCTCGATTGCTCTTCTGGGCGATTTGGGCGCGGGGAAAACGACGTTGGTGCGCGGCCTCTTGCGTGAACTGGGTGTGACCGGTGCGATCAAAAGCCCGACCTATGCGCTGGTTGAAACCTACGACACGCCGCTCGGTGAAGTGCATCATCTGGATGCGTATCGCATCGAGGGACGTGATGATTTTGAAGCCCGGGGCGGTATGGAGTACTTTTTGAACCCCAGCATTCGGCTGGTCGAATGGCCGCAGAAGCTCGATGGAATCGTTGATTTTGATTGGACGATTGCACTTCTTTTTGAAGGCGAGGGGCGGCGTATTTCGATTGAAGGGATCGCTCGATGAATCGGCGCGACGCCCTGGCGGTGTTGGCGCGTTGCCTAGCGGGTGGAGCACTGGTGCTCAGCGGCGTTGCCATCGCCGGGCCGAAGGTGTTGGCGGTACGCGCGTGGCCGGGCAAGGCCTACACCCGCGTCACGATTGAATCCGACGCTGAGCTCAAGTTTTTTCTCTCAACGCTCGCCAACCCGGATCGGGTGGTGATCGATCTCTCCGACGTTGCAGCGGACGCGGCGTTTCAACAAGCGCTCAGCACCCTTCGAAACGACACGGGTGTGTTGACCCGAGCCAGAATCGGACAGTTTCGCCCTGAGACCGCCCGCTTGGTGTTTGAGCTCAACGCGCGAGCTGAGACGGCGGCCTTTGTGCTGCCGCCCGTGGGGCAATACAAGCATCGTTTGGTGATCGATCTCACACCACAAAACGCCGACGATCCGATCGCAACCTTCCTCGCCAAAATCATCGAGCGTGAGGCGCAACTTGAAAAAGCCGATGAAGAGCTTCGTTCGCGAACGCCGGTGGCTGCGGTGGCGCCTGCGCCGCCGGCGGCAGCCGCGAAGCCCAACGAGGCCGTGAAGCCATCCGCCGCGCCTCCGGCACCGCCCAAAGTCGCGAGCAACAAAAAACCTGCGGCGGTGATCAAGCCCTTCGTGGTCGTGCTCGATCCGGGGCACGGAGGCGAAGACCCCGGCGCGATTGGTCCCGCAGGCACTTACGAAAAAGACGTGGTGCTCGCCATCGCCCACAAAACGCGTTTACTCATCGAGCAAGACAAGCGATTTGTGGTGTTTATGACCCGCGAGGAGGATGTGTTTATCCCGCTCGCTGATCGTGTGAAAAAAGCGCGCGGCGTTAACGCGGATGTGTTTGTGTCGATCCACGCAGATGCCTTCACGCGACCCGATGCAGCAGGCTCGTCGGTCTACGCGCTCTCGGAGCGGGGCGCGACGAGTACCGCTGCACGATGGATTGCTGACAAAGAAAATCAATCGGATTTAATCGGTGGCGTTCGATTGGCTGGACGCGACCCCGCGCTCGCAAAAATGATTTTGGAAATGAGCCAATCGATCACCAACGCTGATTCTTTGAAGCTCGGTCGCGGCATGATTGCTGAGATCGAGCCGGTGAATCGTTTGCACAAGAAAAACGTGGAGCAGGCGGGCTTTGCTGTGCTTCGTTCGCCCGACGTGCCGTCGATTCTGATTGAAACGGCGTTTATCTCGAACCCGGAAGAGGAAAAGAAGCTCGCCAGCCAATCGCATCAGTTAAAGCTGGCGCGCGCCATCCGCGGCGGCGTTCGGCGGTATTTGTTGGCGCAGCCTCAGCGGAGTTAATGCAGATCAGAAATGAAAAAAGGCGTCCGAAGACGCCTTTTTCGTTCTATCCCAAGCAGCTACTAGGCTACAGGCTTGAAATCGTAACCGTCGCCCAGCTTCTCGATCTTGCCGAACGCAGGGAACGGGAAGTGGTAGCCACCGGCCATCATCTTCTCGTTCACGATCATTTCGAACACTTTGCGGCGCGTGGTCCGCGCGGCTTCAGCATCCATGTCGAATTGCACAGCCCAATCGGGGTTTCGAGCGAAGAGTTGTGGAATGTTGGTCACGTCGGCCACAAAAGCGAACTTCTCGCCTTTGCTCGCGACGGTGAACAACGTGTGTCCGGGGGTATGGCCAAAGGCCGCAACGCTCGCGATGCCGGGAGCGATTTCCGAGCCAGGTTGGAACTGCGTGAGTTGCTCGGCCGTGAGTCCGCCAAACACTCGACGAACCGCGCCGAACGCGCCTTTCATAGCCTCCGGGGCCGCTGCCATGCGGGCATCGTCCATCCAGAATGCGTGCTCAGGTGCGGGCACCATGATTTTGGCTTTCGGGAACACGAGTTGCCCGGCTTTGTTACGAACGCCGTTGATGTGGTCACCGTGGTAGTGGCTGATGACGACCGTGTCGATGTCGTCGGCCTTGAAGCCCGCAGCGTTCAAATTCGCCATCAAGCGGCCAGTGGTTGCGGGTCCGTTGTCTGCGAAACCGGTGTCCAGTAGGATGCGGCGATTGCCAGCCACGATCAAAAACGCGGTGAACGGAATATCGATGTATTCCGTCGGCAAATTTTGTGATTTGAGGAGCGCCTGCACCTGATCGAGCGGCGCGTTCTTCACGAATTCAGCGGCCAGCGGACGACGCAGCACGCCGTCGTTCAACGCGATGATTTCCATGTCGCCGAGTTTTTGCTTGCGGAAGCCAACTTGCACGACGCTAGGCGCGCCGAAGCTAGGCGCGTTTTGCGCCACCAGCGGGAAAAATGAGGTTGCTGCGAAGGTGGCAGTGGCTGCACCGCCGCCGATGAGTAGGTCACGACGAGAAATCATAGGAGCTCCTTGAAAAAACTAGCGGCACGCGCACAGCGCATTGTCCAAGACAAAATGTTATCGACGGGAAGCGCTTTTCGCCCCTAGGTTTGCCCTAAATGACGTGCAAGCCGTCGAGCGCGCATGCTGAATCCGCCAGGCAACACGTCGGTTCTGTGCGCCCTCAAGCGCCGCCGTCGGCGGGTGATTTATTTGCCACCGATTTCACCGATGAACACCGATTTCTTGTCAATATGGCCAGTAAATCTGTGAAATCTGTGAAATCGGTGGCAAAAAAACAGCCACGCTTCATACTTACTACACAACGGTCGCTTGTGACCGTTGAGCCCTAGAAGGGTTGCCTTGAATCACTGGAAGCCACGCCGGAAAACGCGCTGCCATAGTCCTGCAACAAAGCGCTTCGTCTTCGTTAGAATTTGAATTTCCCGCTCGGCACGACCCATGACTAAATATGTCTTCGTCACCGGTGGGGTGGTGTCCTCCCTTGGCAAGGGCATCGCCGCCGCTTCTCTCGCTGCGATCCTCGAATCGCGCGGTCTCAAAGTCTCCCTCTTAAAGCTCGATCCCTACATCAACGTTGATCCGGGCACGATGAGCCCGTATCAACACGGCGAGGTCTATGTGACCAACGACGGCGCTGAAACGGATTTGGATTTGGGGCATTACGAGCGTTTCATCTCGCAAAAGATGACCGCTCGGAATTCGTTCACTTCTGGCAAGATCTACCAAAGCGTGATCAACAAAGAGCGGCGTGGCGACTATTTAGGCGGTACGGTTCAAGTGATTCCGCACATCACCGACGAAATCCAAGCATCGATCAAAGCGGCGGGCGAGGGCTTGGACATTCTGATCGTTGAAATTGGTGGCACAGTCGGCGATATCGAATCGCTGCCGTTTATGGAAGCGATCCGGCAAATGGGCGTGAAAGTGGGTCGCAGAAACCGCTGCTACATTCATTTAACGCTGGTGCCGTTTATCCCAAGCGCCGGTGAGCTCAAAACGAAGCCAACGCAGCACAGCGTACAGAAACTTCGCGAAATCGGTATCTTTCCGGACGTGCTTCTGTGCCGTTCCGATCGTGTGGTGCCCGTTGAAGAATGCAAAAAGATTTCGCTCTTCACCAACGTTGAAGAGCGCGCCGTCATTTCGGTACCCGATCTCGACACGATTTTCAAAGTGCCGCAGTTGCTGCATTCACAGCTGTTGGACGAGATTGTTTGTCACACCCTGGATATCGTTGCGAAGCCAGCGGATTTGTCGCCTTGGGCGCACATCGTTGAGCGCACCTTGCATCCGAAATCCGTAGTCGACATCGCCTTCGTCGGTAAATACGTTGAATTGATCGACGCCTACAAGTCCATCAGCGAAGCGCTCAAAGCGGGCGGCATTCATAACGACAGCAAGGTCAACATTCACTACGTCGAATCGGAAAAGATCATCGACGACGGCGATGCAATTTTGCGCGGCATGGACGCGATTTTGGTCGGCCCCGGTTTCGGCGAACGAGGCATTGAAGGCAAGATCGCTGCAGCGCAGTTTGCTCGCGAAAACAAGATTCCGTATCTCGGCATTTGCTTGGGTATGCAAGTCGCGATGATTGAGTTCGCACGCAACGTGTGCGGCTTGAAGGACGCGCATTCGACGGAATTCGATAAGCTATCGCCGCATCCGTTGATCGCGCTCATCACCGAATGGAAGGACGCTACGGGCGAAGTGCAAAAGCGCACTGAAAACTCGGATCTGGGTGGCACGATGCGGCTGGGCGCACAAGACGCAACGCTCACCGCCGGTTCATTGGTCGCGCAGGTGTACGGCAGCACAAAAATCAACGAACGGCATCGTCATCGTTATGAAGTCAACGGCAACTACATTTCGCAATTGGAAGCCAAAGGCGTGGTGATTTCCGGGCGTTCAGCGGTGCAAAATTTGGTTGAAGTGATGGAGTATCCGCAAGCCACGCATCCGTGGTTCTTGGGCGTGCAATATCACCCCGAGTTCAATTCCACACCGCGCGGCGGACACCCTTTGTTTAAGGCGTTTGTGGCGGCTGCGATGGCGCAGCGGGAGCGGACGAAATGAGGCGCTGTAGGAGCGGCTTGCCGCGAAACGCGAGTCGCTATCTCAATGATTCAGCGGAGCGTACCGTTCGCGGCAAGCCGCTCCTACAAGGAGTAGTTTGATGGACCTCTGCGGCTTCAAAGTCGGTCTCGATCGACCGTTTTTCCTCATTGCCGGCCCCTGTGTTGTCGAGAGCGAGCAACTACAAATCGACACGGCGGGTACGCTGCTAGAAATGTGCAGAGCGCTCGATATTCCCTTCATATTTAAGTCGAGTTTCGACAAAGCCAATCGTTCGAGCGGCAAGTCGTTTCGCGGCCCGGGGATGCAAGAGGGCTTGCGGATTTTGTCCGAAGTGCGTCGGCAATTGAATGTTCCGGTGCTCACCGACGTCCATGAAATTGAAGGGCTCGATGAGGTGTGCGCGGCGGTCGATGTGCTGCAAACGCCGGCGTTTTTGTGTCGTCAAACTGATTTCATTCACGCAGTCGCGGCCACTGGCAAACCTGTCAACATCAAAAAGGGGCAATTCCTCGCGCCCGGCGACATGAAAAACGTTGCTCAAAAAGCCAAAGATGCCAATGGCGGCAAAGACACGATCATGGTGTGTGAGCGCGGCGTGACCTTTGGCTACAACAATTTGGTGAGCGACATGCGATCCTTGGCCATCATGCGTGAAACGGGCTGCCCGGTGGTGATGGATGTCACGCACTCCGTGCAACTTCCCGGTGGACAAGGCACCTCAAGCGGCGGGCAACGTGAATTCGTACCGGTGCTTGCGCGTGCTGCAACCGCGGTTGGCGTCGCTGGGCTCTTTATGGAAACGCATCCGTCGCCCGACAAAGCCATGAGCGATGGCCCCAACGCGTGGCCGCTACCGCGGATGAAAGCACTCCTGACGCAGCTCAAAGAACTCGACGCGATCGTCAAGAAAAACGGTTTTGTTGAACACCAATTGCAGGGCGATCATCGCCTGTAGCCGCCAAAAACACTCTCCAGAAAGTACATCATGCCCGCCTACGTCATCGCCTCAGTTAACGTGACCAATCCCGAACAATACAAGGGCTATCAAGCGCTCACGCCGGCTGCGATTGCAGCGCACGGTGGTCGCTTTGTCGTTCGCGGTGGGGCGATGGAAGTGCTTGAAGGCGCGTGGCCGCACTCGCGTGTCGTCGTGCTCGAATTTCCAACGGTCGAAATCGCCAAGACGTTTTATAACTCCGCGCAGTACAGCGAGGCTCGCGAGAAGCGGGCTGGTGCGGCAGACTTCAACATGATTGTGATCGAGGGTCTCGCGCCCTAGCGATCCCGTCACCACTGAACATCGATTTACTTTAGAGGACATTCATGAGCGCCATTGTTGACGTTATCGCCCGAGAAATTTTGGATTCGCGCGGCAATCCCACCGTCGAAGCCGATGTGGTTTTAGAGAGCGGCGCGACCGGTCGCGCTGCTGTACCGAGCGGTGCATCAACGGGTTCGCGTGAAGCGATTGAGCTCCGCGATGGCGACAAGTCGCGCTACCTTGGCAAGGGCGTGATGAAGGCAGTCGAATACGTCAACACCGAAATTTGCGAAGCGCTCTTGGGGCTGGATGGCGAAGAGCAGACTCGAATTGATCGGGTGTTGATTGAGCTTGACGGCACGGAAAACAAATCGCGGCTCGGTGCGAACGCCATGCTCGCGGTGTCCTGCGCTGTGGCTAAAGCCTCCGCCGAGGACTGTGGCTTGCCACTGTATCGCTACTTCGGCGGTGCGGGGCCCATGAGTTTGCCCGTACCGTTGATGAACGTGATCAATGGTGGTGCGCACGCCAACAACTCGGTTGATTTGCAAGAGTTCATGATTGTGCCGGTGGGGGCAACATCATTTCGCGAAGCGCTGCGCTG
>JAAFHR010000178.1 GCA_013298455.1 Betaproteobacteria bacterium
TTGGGGCGCGTCGTCAGCAAACGGCTTTTCGATATTGAAGAGCGCAGTGGTGAGGAGCAATCGTGGACTGACTTGCCACTTGCCGCCCACCTCGATTTGCGTGCTTTTGAGCGCGGGCAAGGCTTGACCAAAATTCACGAATCGATCTGCGCGGTTGGGCACTGCCTCAAGCTCCACGCCTTGCCCCCACGACGCATAGATCGTTGCGCTTTTCGCAAGCGCATAAGTCAAGCCTAGCCATGGCGTGGTGACGGTTTGCTCGAACGCAATCGCAGCGGAGCCATCACTGCGTTCGCTGCTTCGGCTGAGTTGACTCGCGCGAAGTCCCGCAAAGCTTTGCACGCTGCCGCTCAGTTGCGATTGCAGTGAAGCGTACGCATCAACGCTCTGCTCGCGGCTGTCAGTGCCCAATTCCAGTCGCGCTGCATTCGCGCCGACGGCGATGGGGGCAAAGATATTGGTGCTGCCCGCGTAGTTGTAGCTTTGCAGCGGCGCAGTGTCGACGGTGCTTCGACGAGCGCTCAGGCCGAAGCGAAGCTCGTGAGCAACGCCGCCCGTCAACATGCGGCCGTTGAGCTGCGCGTCAACACTCGAAACGCGTCGGCGCTCGTTGTCGCTTCGATAGTCGTACACATCCACATCGCCATTGCCGCAGAGCCCCGGATAGACATACACCGCTGCGGTGCTGCACCCATCGGGAAAGGCGATGCGGTCATTGATGCGCGAGCGCTGTAGGCTTGCTGCCATGCGCGCCGTCCACTGATCGTTGAAGCGATGAGTCAGTGCCAATTGTGCGGTGGATGTTTTTGATTCAAACGGCTGCGACCAAGTTTGGTCGTTCACATTGAGTTTGGGATTGATTCGAGTGGGCAGCGCATCACCCACGCCGTCGCCATTTCTGTCAAGCAAGCCGAGACCGGGAACCGAGGGTTGCTTGCGCTGATGTAGCTCCGCGTTGGCGGACAGCGCAGTGCTTGATGACAGGTTAGTTGCGAGCGCAAGGCTCAGCAATTGCCGGGAACCGTCAGCTCGATCCGCGTGTGGGTGCAAGGTTTCTGCTGCGGCGTTGATCCGTACGCCAATGTTGCCGATGCTTCGATTGAAGTCGATGTGAGACTTGATGCCAGCGCGCTCATCGAAGCCTGTGTTGACTGTGGTGAATGCTTCTCTCGGTGGCACTTTGGTGACGTAATTCACCAGCCCGCCCGGCGCCGAGACACCCGACTGTAATCCAGCAACGCCCTTCAACACTTCGATGCGTTCGATGTTTTCAAAGGCCACTGGCGCGTAGTTCGAGATTGCTAAACCATTGCGCCGAAAGTTGTTGTCATTGGTCAGCAAAAAGCCGCGCACGGACAGGCTCTCGATGAAGCCGGTTGTGTTGTAGCTGTCCGCTAACGACGCGTCTAACTTGACCGCGTGAGAGAGCGTTTGCGACGCCGTGGCTGCGAGTAAATCCGCACCAATGACTGAAACGCTTTGCGGCGTTTTGGCAATCGGTGAGGCGAATCCGCCAACGTCGGCCTTGTCGACATCCAGCTCGGGCGCTGATTTGGCGCTCACCGTCACTGGCTCGGTGCGCTCAATTGGTTGGCTCTGTGCGTAAGCGGCGAGCGGAGCAATCGCTATTGACACGGCGATGCTGAGTGACGATTTACAAAATGCCATCGAAAACCTTTCGTTCGACGGCAGGGGGATGCAGAAAACTTCGCCTCGCGAAAACGCAGAAAAGCGTTGCTTCCCACAACGCTTCCCTGCGCAAGTATTACCTTGATCAAGTTCTAGGGTTTCATCTCAGCCGAGGATCGTTAGCGATCCGCAGCACCCCTAGCGTTGTTGGTTGAAGCGCTATGGAGGCGCTTCAACCATGATTTTACGTGTTTGCGAGCTCTCGCCCAAGGGAAAGGCGCGCTCGTGTCGCTTTAAGCGTGTCCCTTGATTGCTCCGTGGTGAGACGGGCTGTTGCCTTGTGTGGCGAGGCTCACGGCGATCATCGCGACAATCGCCGCAGCTAATCCGAACAGTTGTGGAGGAACTTCCGCGCCAGCAATCACGGTCGGGAATAGCTTCAATTCAGCAGCGATCCACACGCCTAAGCCCGCAAAGATCGAAGCTGCAGCGCCCGCGTTGTTGGCTTTCTTCCAATACACACCGAATGCGAGCGGTACGAACGCGCCAGCGAGCGTCACCTTGTAGGCGTTTTGCACCATTTCGTACATCGTGCTTTTTGAGTTGACAGCAAACACCAAGGCTGCGCCACAAAACAGTACCAACACAACGCGAACTGTTTTCAGAAGCTGCGCGTCGCTCATGTGCTTCATGAACGGCTTCATCACGTTATTCGTAAAGATCGCGGTGGGTGCCAAGAGCGTGCCGCTGGCCGTTGACATGATGGCTGATAGCAGCGCTCCGAAGAACAGAATTTGAATGTAGAGCGGCGTTTTGTTCAGAATGATGTCGGGCAAGATGCGCTGAATTTCGCGGGCGTCTTCGCTCTTAAAGAGCTCGCGCAAATTTGGGTCGATCATTAACGCGGCGTAGGCGATAAACATAGGCACAAAGGCCATCAAGAAGTAGCCCGATGCGCCGAGGATCGTACCGCGCACGGCCGTTTTTTCGTCCTTTGCGCTGGTCATGCGTTGAAAAATATCTTGCTGCGGGATCGAGCCCAATGCAATGGTGATGAACGCGGCGATGAAGGTCAACCAATCGGCCAAACCACCTTTGTCGCCAGAGGGCCAGAGGTTAAGTTTCCCCTCGGCGTTTGCTTGCGAAATGACTTTACCCGCGCCGCCCGCTAAGTCGCCCAAATAGTACGCAACGACCAACAAACCAATGATGATCACGACCGTTTGTAAAAGATCGGTGAAGGCGATGGACCACATGCCACCAAAGATCGTGTAGATCAACACAATCGCTGCGCCGATCAAAATGCCCTGCGTCAACGTGAGTGAACCGGCGGACAAAATCCAAATCACGAGGCCCAGCGCGGTGAGCTGTGCACTGGTCCAACCCAAGTAGCTCACGGTCACACAAAGGCTCGTCAACACTTCGATGCGTGAGTCGTAGCGCTTCCGGTAAAAGTCGCCCAACGTGAGCAAATTCATCCGATAAAACGTCCGCGCGAAAAAGATCGCAGCGATCACTAAACACGCTGACGCACCAAACGGATCACCGGGAATGCCGTTTAATCCATCGCGTGCGAAGGTTGCGGAAATCGAGAGCACGGTTTCTGCGCCAAACCACGTCGCAAACACGGTGGCCGTGTTGATGTAGAGCGGCAGCGAGCGCCCCGCGACCAAGTAATCTTTAGAGCTGTGAACGTTTCGAGCGGCCCACAAACCGATGGCGATGGTGAGCGCCATGTAGGCGACGATGGATGCGATGAGCATGCGAAATCCTCGGAAAAGTGCGTGTAGTTTTGCGAAAGATTATAGGTAGCGGTCGCTGACGAAACGCAGTGAAATGCGCACGGAATTTGTGCGCGGGGGCTGCTGTGCGATGTCAATTAACCGATCAGTCGTATTCCCAACGATATCACGCTATGCCATATTTTATATGGCTTAGAAACGCTTTTAAGTAAAAACCGAAAAACAAATAAAAGTGCCCGAAGCCCATATTTTTAAAGGCATTTGCTTATAGAGTTGTTTGTTCGCAATTCAATCAATGAAAGAACAAATACGCCACCCAAATCGCCGCGATCACACCGGCCAAATCAGCGAGCAAACCGTAGGGCACGGCATAGCGTGTTTTGGTGATGCCAACTGAACCGAGGTAAAGCGCGATCACGTAGAGCGTCGTGTCGGATGAGCCCTGCAGGATGCTCACCACGCGCCCAACAAATGAATCCACGCCGTAGGTTTTCATGGCGTCAATCATCATCGCGCGGGCACCGCTGCCGCTCACCGATTTCATCAATGCGGTTGGCAGTGCGGGCGTGAAATCCGTGTTGAATCCCAGCGCCGAAAAGAGCCACGTGAAGCCTTGCACGATGAAGCCAAGCACGCCTGAATTTCGGAGCACGCTAATCGCCACAAGCATGCCCACTAAATACGGAATGATCAAGAGCGATGTTTGAATGCCACCCTTAGCACCCTCGATGAACGCCTCATAGACATTGACTTTGCGGCGAAGTCCGAGCGCGATAAACGCAATGATGATCGAGAGCAAAATCACGTTCGCAGCCACCTTGGAAAAGAGCGTGATCTGCTCGCGAGTCATGAGCGTACTCATGCTCCACACCAGCGCCACCACTGCGGCAGTGAGCCCGCCAAGCCAACCGAGCACGACAGGATGCAACAAATTGATACGTTGCTTTAAAGACACAGCGAGCACGGCAACGAGCGTGCCGAAAAACGTAGCGATCAAGGTCGGAATGAAAATGTCGGAGGGGTCTTTAGCCCCCAGTACAGCGCGCTGCGCGATCACCGAGAGCGGAATCAGCGTGAGCCCCGCCGTTTGAATCACCAGAAACATCAGCTGTGCGTCACTTGCTTCGTCTTTTTTCGGGTTAATCGATTGCAGGCTCTCCATGGCCTTCAGGCCGAACGGCGTGGCAGCGTTATCGAGCCCCAAGAAGTTGGCAGAAAAATTCATGACCATGTGCCCGGTTGCCGGATGGTCCTTTGGAATCGATGGAAAGATGCGCGAGAAAAACGGTGAGATGAGCCGCGAGATCACGTTGATCGTGCCCGCCTTTTCACCGATGTTCAAAATCCCCAACCAAAACGTCATCACGCCGGCCAAGGGCAGCGCGATCTCCATGACCGCGACCTTTGCCGAGTCGAAGGTGCCGTCTACGATGCGCTTAAACACCTCGGTGTCGCCCATGAAGAGCCACTGCGCAAGCGCCGCCAAAAAGCCAACAATAAAAAACCCGGACCAGATATAGGTGAGCGCCATGATGAGTAGTGTGCTGTAGGTGTTGGGCGGTGATAACGTTTACGCAGGCTAAAAGAGACGATTGCATCGCTACTGCGTGAGCAATAATAGGTTCATCAGTTTCACCGTGGCTGTCGCTCTGTTGACCGAATGATTGCAATAGCGAGCACCATGCCGAATTTGAATGACCGCGCGAAAAGACCCGAATGAATGCTTCACACACGTTAAACGGACTAATCGCCACTGAGCATGGGTTCATTGACGGCGCGCTTCGAATCGAGCGCGGCCGTATCAGCGCCATCGAGGGTGAGCCGATTGCCGAAGTGCGGGTTCGTGATCGCATCAGCGCCTCGCGCCCCTTGGTGTTGCCCGGTTTTGTTGATCTCCATGTGCACGGCGGCGGCGGGGCAGACGTGATGGATGGTGGCGATGCTGCCGTCAAGATCGCTGCCATTCACGCCACGCACGGCACCACATCACTTTTAGCCACCACGTTGACCGCGCCCGCCGAGGATTTCTTGCCCGCGCTGCAAGCGCTTCGTGATGCGAGCGATTTAAAAACGAATGGCGCACGTGTTTTGGGCGTGCATCTCGAAGGGCCCTACATCAACGAAAACAAACTCGGTGCGCAGCCCCCGTTTTCGCGCCGCTTCGACCTTGCCGAAGTGCAGACGCTGCACACTGTTTTCCCGATCAAGTTGATCACCTTAGCGCCCGAAATTCTGGGTGGTATTGACGCGGTGCGCACACTCACCGAAGCGGGCTTCATCGTGCAGCTTGGCCATTCGAACGGCACCTACGAAGAAGGCGCTGCAGCGCTCGACGCAGGCGCGAGCGGATTCACGCATCTGTTTAACGCCATGAGCGGCATGCATCACCGCGCGCCGGGCATGGTCGGCGCAGCGCTGGCGCACGCGCGCTACGCCGAGATCATTCCCGATATGCAACATGTGCATGCGGGCGCGATCCGCGTTGCGCTGCGATCTATTGAATGCTTATATTGCGTGACCGATTCAACCGCAGCGGCGGGCATGCCGGATGGCGACTATCAATTGGGTCGGCAAACCGTTACCAAGTGCATGGGCGGCGTGCGTCTCGCTGACGGGACCTTGGCGGGCTCCACACTTACGATGGATGACGCATTCAAAAATCTGGTTGATGTGCTGCAGTTACCGCTTCTCAATGCTTCAAAACGTGTGTCAACTTACGCAGCGAATTTCTTAAAACTGAGTGATCGTGGTCGGCTTGCAGTGGGCGCTTACGCTGACGTCGTGACGTTGAATCGCGATCTGCAATTGCAGTCGGTCTGGGTCGAGGGGAAACAGCATGCGTAGCGGATTGACCAACACCGAGCGCCCGACTTACGCACACAGTGAACTGGATCGCTATGACACGCTGGAGCTCGTTTTCGCGCTCGTGACCGATCAACGAAACGCAGTGAGTGCTGTCGTAAGCGCGTCGCCAGATTTAGCGAGGGCGGTGGATGACGCAACGCCACGCATTCGAAATGGCGGGCGCTTAATTTATGTCGGTGCGGGTACGTCAGGACGCTTGGGTTTGCTCGACAGCGTTGAGCTCAATCCCACGTTTTCGTGGCCGAATGAACGAGCGAAAGCGCTGTTGGCGGGCGGCGCAGGTGCGGTGTATTTGGCGGTTGAAGGCGCCGAAGACGATGCGGAGCAAGGCGCCAAGGACTTGGCTGCGCTGTCGCCAAACGTGAATGATGTGGTGCTCTGCGTCGCCGCCTCGGGCTCCACGCCCTACGTGCTCGGCGCGATTGCCGAGGCGAAGCGACATCACTCGCTCACCATCGGCTTCGCCAACAATCCAGAGGCCGCGATCACCCGCGAATCAGACATCGGCATCACGCTTGACACAGGCTCGGAA
>JAAFHR010000181.1 GCA_013298455.1 Betaproteobacteria bacterium
AGGCGCACTTCGCCATGCGCTGTGCAAGAAAACGTTGACGTCCACACAGCGCCGTCAATTGCGCTGATTGGACGCCGAGAGACGTGACCAGTTGCGCTTTGAGCACTTCGATATCGCTCAGTAGCGCCTCTCCCAGCGCTTCGATGCGCGGATAGCTTGCTTTCGCGGGCGACGAACTCAGGAGGTCACGAAACTGCGCCCAGTCGTTTTCAACGCGAGAAACCGTCGCTCGATCACTCACTTTGTTTCCGCGTACCTGGACAAAAGCACCGTTAAACCGCGTGAGCGAACGAGCCAAAATCGTTTCTGCATCGTTGGACAGGATGCCAAGCCCTAACTGGCAGTACGCTTTTGACATGCGCTGGGTCAGCATGAGCAACCCACTCAACCTATCAACGACCTGCCCCTGCGCGCTGGTCTGGCTCGAAGCCATTGAAAACGGCAGCGCCACCGTCGCAAGCCCGCAAATCGTCAGCGCCCTGCGTGATGGGCTCGTGGGTACGCCATTGTGCTCAAACATCGGTTTTCCTCTTTGAATTAGCCGCGAAACGCATGCTCCAAACCAACCCTGATTGAGTTGTTGCCGCTTCCACCCTCAAGCGTTGCCGGACACTAGCACGGTTGACCAAGGATTATCAAGAGACTTTCACCGCGCCTCGACAAATGCTCGCACGATTCTCGAAAGTGTCGTGCCGTCGCAACGGGGCTTTCCGGGATGTGGCAGAGAACAATCTGGTAGCGCGGGACACTTACAGCCCCAAGAGGGAGTCGGCCAAAGGCTGTTCAATCACGTCAATTTCGACACCGAAGCGCTCGGCGAAACGGCATGCTTATCTCCCCACTAAGCTATGATTTTTGGCGCTCCCCGTTCAATTCACAAAACTAAAAAAGGCAACCCGTGACCACCCCAATCCGCACCCAAGTTTGCATTATTGGTGCGGGGCCCGCGGGGCTTTTGTTATCGCATCTGCTGCATCTCAACGGGATTGAGAGCGTGGTGATTGAGGCTCGCTCTCGGGACTACTGCGAGGCACGGGTTCGGGCGGGGGTGTTGGAGCAAGGCTCGGTGGACATCTTGACCGAATCGGGGCTGGGCGAGCGGCTTTCGCGTGAGGGGCTCCGTCACACCGGTTTCGAGATGCATTTTCGCGGCCAACGGCATCGCATTGCGCTCGACGAACTTACGGGCGGCAAAGCGATCACCGTGTACGGCCAACAAGAAGTCGTTAAGGATTTAATAGCTCGACGTATTGCCGATCAAGGTCAAGTGCTTTTTGATAGCAGCGATGTTTCCGTGCACAATGTCGAAACTGATTCGCCGATGGTTCGCTACCAGCACGGCGGCATTGCGTACGAACTCAGCTGCGACTACTTGGTGGGCTGCGATGGTTTTCACGGGATTTGTCGCAGGCAAATTCCGAGCAGTGTTTTGAAAACTTACGACCGCGTGTATCCGTTTTCGTGGCTGGGGATTTTGGCTGAGGCCGCACCAGCGCAGCATGAGTTGATTTACGCGCATCATGAGCGCGGCTTCGCCCTCTTCTCGATGCGCTCGCCCAAAATCACGCGTCTTTACGTGCAATGCGCCAATGATGATCGCGCGGAGAATTGGTCGGATGATCGATTGTGGAATGAACTGACCATTCGTTTGGGCACGAAAGAAGGCTGGGTGCCCAACATTGGTCCGATCATTCAAAAAGGTATCACGCCGATGCGCAGTTTCGTGTGTGCGCCGATGCGTCACGGACGGCTATTTCTCGCGGGCGACGCGGCGCACATCGTGCCACCCACTGGCGCGAAGGGCATGAATTTAGCGGTGTCGGACGTGATCGTGCTCTCGCGCGCCATGGAGATGTTTTACAAACGCGGCAACACGCGCGGCTTAGAGCGCTACAACGATATCGCGCTGCGGCGGGTGTGGAAAGGCGAGCGCTTTTCGTGGCACATGACATCGATGCTGCACACGTTTCCCGAACATGACCCGTTTCACGAGCAAATGCAGCTCGCCGAATTGGATTACTACACGGGCTCAGTCGCCGGGCGAACGGCGCTTGCTGAGAACTACGTGGGGCTGCCGATTGAAGAATTTTGAGCCCAACGCGTTGTCGTTACGCCATTAACTTTGTAGCTGCGGACTCGGCTGCGCATATTGAGTGCCGTTCGGGCTGAGCTTGTCGAAGCCTTGATGGCACGCAACCAGCCCTTCGACAAGCTCAGGGCGAACGGCGCTTAGAGAGCGTTGTTTCAGCAGGGCCGCCCATTCACTCGGCTGACGATCGCACGCCGCGCCTACACTTCGTTCACTAACTGACCATGGAGCCCGAAGATGCAAAACCTACGAAACACCGTCTGCTTCACCCTCGCAGCGCTCATCTCGAACGCCGCCAGCGCCAACATCACCGACATTCGCTGGACGGCCAACGACACCTTCGAACACAGCGGCGCCATCGCCCCCGGCAAAGTACTTGAAGTCTGCGGCCCGATCGAATCGCGTTTACCTGTCGAATGGAAATTCAGTTCAACCGGGGCCACAGAGTTCAACATTCACCGCCATTCCGGCGCAGGCGTGATGTACGCCACCCGCAGTTATCAAACCCGCGCGCAACAAGGCAAGCTCAGCCCCAATTCAAACTATGAATGGTGTTGGATGTGGACCAACACGGCAGGAGAGCCGGTGAATGTGAAGCTGGAGCTCAAGCGCTAAGTGTTGCACGGCGCTAATGGCGATGAACGATTGAATAACACTGCTCCGTGCGTGTCGGATTGCGAATCAGTGAAGCTTTTAAGAGCAATACGAATAAATAATTGGGCTACAACCGATTTTTCTTATTTTTCATTTTCCGTAAATTATTCATTGGAGCCCATTAAAAATAAAGCTTTTATAGATAAAGCTGTAAATTCAGAGCCCAGAAAAAAGCGACCCTGCGGTCGCTTTTTTGTTGCGCAGCGAAGACTACTTTACGCGCCGACGACGCCAGCCCGCGAGCCCCGCCATCGCCAAAGCCATGCCAGCTAACACGCCCGCTGAAGCAGTAGGAATGCTCACGTTGGGCTCAACACCATTGATCACGACGCCCACCAAATCGTTGGCCGCACCGATATAGGTTGTGCCATTGGCTACTTGTGCCTTACGCTCAGAAACGCTTGACTGCGTACCCCCAGCAACGACACGAATCGCACCTTGTCGCGGCCCATTGAGCGAACCCGCTGGTGGCGCGAAGCGATACGCAATTTCGCAACCGGTGCCCGCAGAAAGCGAAGTTGCGCCAGCGTAGCCGCAGTAGCCCGAGACGTTGTTCACCGGAACGAAATTTGGATCCGTAGACGACACCGAAAAGCTACAGCCCCCAGCGCCCGCGTACAGCCGCCCAACATTATTGATGTTGGACTGCGCGCCCGCGTTCACCGACCCGAAATTAGTGCTAAACACGTATGGGTTGACGTTACAACCCGCACCATAGGTTGGCGCAGGCCCAGCGACGGCCGACGGAGTCACCTGCGCCGCAGCGTCAAACGAAATAGAAAACAAAGCATTGGCCAGCAGCGCGACCAACAGCAACGAAGGCCGGCGATTCGACCCAGACTGATTCAACATGAAATAAACCCCTCAAATTAAAACTTCAGATTTCACTGAAGTTATGATGCTTGCAGTTCGGCGAAAGATAGTCAATGGCAACGATACTTTTTGCGTGGGAATACGGCGGGAATTTGGGTCATGTTGCGGCATTGACACCGATTGCCGATTTGCTGGCAGAGCGAGGTCATCGTTGCCTGGGGCGGCGCTAGATACCCGGTGTTGGCCGCCCCGGCACCACCCGTGAACGTGCTGGTGCCGCCCATGATGGGCACTTACGCCGAGGTGCTCTATTCGGACGGTTGGGCGGATTTAGCAACCGTCGCGGCCAAAGCCCAATCGTGGCGCGATTTGCTGGATCTGGTGAAGCCCGATTTGGTAATCGCTGATTACTCACCCGCCGTTACGCTATTCGCGCCGTCACACATTCGAACCCTGGCCGCCGGGTTCTCGTTTGCCGTGCCGCCAGCCGTACCGCAGCTTCCAAACTTTCGCACTTGGATGCCCGCGGATCGTGATCGCATGGAAAAGATCGAACAACGGGTTCGTGACGTCGTGTCAACTGTGCGCGCATCGTTCGGATTGCCTCACACCGGCTCGCTCGGCGAGATGGCGCAACCACGTCACAACATCCTCTTTAGCCTGCCCGAAATTGATTGCTACAGCGCGCGAGATGACGTGGAATACCTACCGCCGCCCATTAGTGCACGAGACAAAGCGCCGATTGCGTGGCCTGAGGCAACGAATGCGTCCGCCGCCACGAAAGTCTTCGCCTACCTCTACGGTGACAACCCACACACCGAACGCTTCGTGGGTGCCTGCGGACGACTACCCTGCTCAGTGCTCGCCGTTCTGACCAACGCGCCGAAATCGCTCCGAGACGCTGCGCCACCCAATGTCACGATCTGCACGCAGCCCGTGGATCCTTTGGTGGCGCTCAATGGTGCGGATATTGTCGTGCTGCACGGCGGAACGATGGCGGTGAGCGCTTTGGTGCGCGGCAAGCCATTGCTGCTGTTTCCAACCCAAGCCGAGCAGATGACCACATCGCTCAAAGTACAAAGCTTCGGTGCAGGCTTGATGGTGCAAGACGTGACGGGGAAGCCTGATTTTTTGGGAGCACTACGAAAGCTCATCACCGACCCGAAGTACGGACTTTCCGCTGCTACGCTCAAGGAAAAGTATGCCCATTTGGACGATGCAAATACCGCCAAAGCTGTTGCGGATCGCGCAGAGTTGCTGTTAGCGGCGCCGCCGTAGCTCCTCTGCGTTGGCTGCGGCCACCCACGTCGCAACACCAAGTTGAAACGCCGTCGGTTGCGCGTCAGTGAGAGCTAGTAAAACAAGCGCATGAAACCCGACCTCACCCGCCATCACGCCGTTTGGCCAGCGCGTTTGCCCAAGGCGATGACTGCGCCAGAAACTACGCTTTGGTTCAACCTCGATGTCTCGGCGAAGCGTTATCCCGATAAGACGGCGTTTGTGTTCTTTGACACGGAGCTGAGCTTTCGGCAACTGCACCGCGCGGTTGAATCGTTGGCGGGTTGGTTGCGGCGTGTAGCGGGCGTGGTTGCGGGCGATCGAGTGCCAATTTGTTTTCAGAATTCGCCGCAATTTGTGATCGCGTATTACGCGATTCTGCGATGCGATGCGGCGGTGGTTCCGGTCAATCCGATGAACAAAGCGGCTGAGCTTACGCATTACATCACCGACCCAGAGGCAAAGGTTGTGATTTGCGCGGGTGACATTGCGACCGAGTGGATTCGCGCCAACGAATCTTTGAGTGAAACGCAACGCCTCACGCACCTCGTCGTTGCGCGCTACGCCGACATGATGAGTGACGCCGCACTCACGGCGCACACGTGCCCCGAGAGCTGGCGACCATGGCTCACTGCGTCGCCCGAGCTTCCGGCATACGCAACACCTTGGCGTGATGCGATCGACGCCAATCTGCGTGCGCCTGCTCCCCAATCAAGCGCAGATGATCTCGCCGTGTTGCCCTACACATCGGGCACTACGGGGCTCCCGAAGGGCTGCATCCACACCCACAAAACGATCATGCACAACGTGGTTGCTGGGAGCGCATGGGGCAACGCAACACCGGAAATGGTGAGCCTTGCCGTCGTTCCGATGTTTCACATTACGGGCATGCTCTATGGGCTGCACGCCCCGATTTACTTGGGCTCTACGGCAGTCATCATGCCGCGCTGGGATCGTGAATTGGCAGGCAGCTTGATCTCAAAGCACCGCGTGACCGCTTGGACGATGATCCCCACGATGATCGTGGATCTGCTCGCTAGCCCCAATGTTGAATCGTTTGATTTGACGAGCATCAACTATATCGGCGGCGGTGGTGCGGCGATGCCGCAAGCCGTCGCTGAAAAGCTCTTCCAACAATTTGGTTTGCGTTTCGTCGAAGGCTACGGGCTCACCGAAACGGCAGCCCCCTCGCATTCCAACCCGCCCGACGCCCCGAAACAGCAATGCTTGGGCGTGCCCTACATGAGCACCGACGCCCGCGTTGTGAACCCTGACACACTTGAACCGTGCGATATCGGCGAGCCCGGTGAAATCTTGATTCACGGGCCGCAAGTGTTCAAAGGCTATTGGCGAAATGAAGCGGCAACGAAAGCCGCGTTCGTTGAAATCGATGGCAAACAATTCTTTCGCTCTGGCGATTTAGGGCGCGTTGATGAGGACGGCTACTTCTTCATTCAAGATCGCATCAAGCGAATGATTAACGCCAGCGGTTTCAAAGTCTGGCCCGCCGAGGTCGAGGCGCTCCTGTTTCGCCACCCCGCCGTGCAAGAGGCCTGCATCATCGCCGCTCGCGACACCCATCGCGGCGAAACCGTCAAAGCCGTGATCGTTTTGCGCGCCAACGCCAAGCACACCACCGCCGAGGAGATCATTCAGTGGGCGCATGACAACATGGCTGCCTACAAAGCCCCGCGCGTGGTGGAGTTCGTCGAATCACTTCCGAAAAGCGGCTCAGGCAAAGTGATGTGGCGAGCGTTGCAAGAGCGGGAATTGAGCAAGCTGTAGGAGCGGCTTGCCGCGAAACTCCCGCCACACCAACGCTCTCCCGTCAGACCATTCGCGGTAAACCGCTCCAGATGATGTGGCGAGCGCTGCAAACGCGGGAGTTGCGCGCGCTGTAGGAGCGGCAAC
>JAAFHR010000018.1 GCA_013298455.1 Betaproteobacteria bacterium
GGGCGCTTTGGTGGGTATCAGTGATCATGTTGAGGTCCGTTTGGACTTAAATTTTTAGTGCGATGGTTTGAGTGGTGATGCCAAGCGCGCGAGCAGCTTGAGCCTGTTGTGCGTCGGACGTGATGAATTCAATACGGTCGGTAGCGCCGGTGCGTTGCAATACGGCAAGGTGAAGCGCGTCGAGTGCCTTAAGGGGGAGTGGCGAAACGGCGTCTATCAGCCGCCGCGCGCTCACGTGGTGTGCATTGTCTATCGGGAGCACCTCGAAAACGTCTGTGTCGAGATCAGACTGAAAACTAGCCAAAATGCGCTGGCTCTCGCTTTCGGTCAGTGAGCCCGCCCGAACGCGTCGACCAATAGCGCAGCGAAACTCTACGAGTGAGAGTGTGCTGACGTGCATGGAGGATTCGCTCTTGATCAACAGGTCGCGCACCGCGTCGCTACCCATTTCGCTGATGTAGGCCTTTGCAAGTGCGCTGGTATCGAGATAGATCAAATCTCACGCTCCCGTTCCTCGGCGATATAGACCTCGCTCGGCACATGCTGAAACGGGATGTCGGCCAGTTCGGGGTGTGGTCGCCATTTCTTCCTAGGCTTTGGCGGCTCAATCGGCAACACCCGCGCAAACGGCTTGCCGTGATGCGTGAGGATCACCTCGCCCGACTCGTCGAGCGTTTCTTTCAGAATTTCATAGCGTTGGCGAACTTCGCGGATACCGAGCGTGCGCATGGCGTTGCTCCAATGTGACAAATTATTCGCAATTGTGTCACAAGTGGTACTTTAGGGCGTTTTCAGCGCTTGAAATTGGGCGCGGACAGGCCCTCAATCATCACATTCACGCAGGCCGCTTGGCCATTTGCGACGGCGTTGGAGGAGGATTGAATCGCCGCGCTTAGATCATCCGAAGTAGTTACCAACGCGCCATGCGCCCCAAATGCGGCCGCCACTCTCTCGTACCGAGTTGGCAGCAGCTCGCAACTGTGGGCGCGGGGCTCACCGTACTCTCGCACTTGGATTTGGTACTCCGCGTTCCAGCGCTCGTCGTTGCCGACGACTGCGATGAACGGGAGCTTGTGTCGTGCAGCGGTGTCGAATTCGGCGCAGTGAAAGCCAAACGTGCCGTCGCCCATCACGGCTACGATCGGAGCGCCCTGCCCAAGTGCCGCACGCGCTCCGAGCGCAAACGAAATCGCGCTGCCGATGGAGCCCGCAACGCCGTTAAAAATGCGGTGCGGTGCCGTGAGCACCGCCTGTGCCCACTGCCCGATCTCTCCGCCATCTGACACCAGCACGGAATCAGGGTGGGAATTGAGAATCGCCTGCCATGGGGCCAACGCCGCGACGGGATGCAGTCGCTCCGTGAAGGGTGTTGCTTTAATCACCGCCCAGGCTTCTGGGCGAAAGGTGATGCAAGAATCAACAAACGCGCGCCATTCAATGTGCTGAGTATTTGGGCTTCGCGTTGCATTGCGGTGTTGGTTCACGACATCGCTCGGAGACGCAACGAGCGCGTGCACCAAACGAATACCGAGTGCACGTTGAGCGCGTTCGATCTCCGCTTGATCCGCGTCGAGCATTGCAAACGTGCAATCTGCACGAAGCGGCGCTTGCCCAAATTTCAAGGTGAAATCGAGCCGTTTGCCGAGCAGCAACACGCGATCCGCCTTCGCCAAAACTTCAGCCAACGCGCCAAGCGCCGGGTCGGCCACACCGCGTGGGCTTTGCATGCCGATCACTGGAATACCGAGGTTTGATTCGAGCGTGTCTAACCGTAATCGATTCGTTCGCGTCAAGAGCGCTGGCCCCGCCAAAACGAGTGGATGAGCGCCTTCAGCCAACCAGTCAAGCATCACACGAAACTCATCTGATCCCGCATCGTTTGCTTCGGCGGGCAGCGCACTCAGCACCGGCATCTCGCCCAAACGACGCTCCAACACATCGCTCGGCAAGCTCACATGCACAGGCCCGGGTCGCCCTTTGCTTGCTAGCGAAAACGCTCTGACCACATCGCTCGCCAATTCAGCAGGTGATCGCGCGAGCCAAGCTGCTTTGCAAAGCGGCGCAGCGATATCGACCTGTGCCATCTCTTGAAACGCGCCCATGCCTAATTGACCCATCGGCGCATGCCCAGATAGCAAGACCACGGCAGACTCCGCCATCGCAGCGGTGTAGAGCGCCGAGACCGCATTCGCGTGCCCCGGACCGCCCGTAACCAACGCCACGCCCACCTTGCCCGACACCCGCGCATACGCATCAGCCATATGCACACAGGCCGCCTCATGCCGTGTATGGATGAGCTCAATGCCACTACCAATCACCGCATCAAAAATCGGCATGATGTGATTGCCAGAGAGCGTGAAGATTTTCTCGACACCGAGGTCGTGGAGGGCGGCAATCAGGATGTCTGCGCCGCGAGGGGTTAGGGAATTTGTCAAGGTTTGGCTTCAGGGTTGGGTAGGGTGGTCACCTGATATTCGCTATTCAGTTGACGGAGACCGACACGAAAACGGACCCACTTTTTGACGCAGATTACGCTGATTGCGCAGATGAACACAGATTCTTTTCTGCTCAATACTCGCATCGCTCAAAGTAATCTGCGGCAATCAGCGTCATCTGCGTTAAAGAATAGGAAGCAATCAATCGCCAGCATTCAACCAATCAAACTCTCCCCCGGCCGCACCCGCGTAAACGCCACCGGTGCGGTGCTGAGCGAAAGCGCAGCATTTGATTTCTGTACCATGGTGTACGTCGAATGCGCCACGTCGTGCGTGTCGGGAAAGTCTTCGCGAAAATGTGCGCCGCGTGAGTCCTTCC
This sequence comes from Betaproteobacteria bacterium, assembly GCA_013298455.1. Lineage (GTDB taxonomy): Bacteria > Pseudomonadota > Gammaproteobacteria > Burkholderiales > Casimicrobiaceae > Casimicrobium. Next base: position 2,815 of record JAAFHR010000018.1, read on the forward strand.
GAGCGAGCGCTGCGAGCACCACCGTTTGGCTCACGTCGATCAAGCTCTTCAGATTCAGCCAGTCATGCCACGACACATTGAACGCGCGATTGCCATCAGCGCAGCCTGTGCGAGCGAGCGTGTCGGACAGGCCGCGTAAATCACGCTCAGCGCGTCGCAAGCCGTGTTCGGTTCGAATAATCCCCACGTCATTCCACATGGTTTCATAAAGCGCTTCTCGAAGCGCATTGACATCACCGAGCTTTTGCGAAAACGGCTGCGTGCATCGGGCGGTGGCATCGATCATCGCCTCGTCGTCTGGTGTGTGAAATGCACCTTCCTTCACGAGCCATTTGGCCATGGCGTCGCCCGCAATGCCGCCGTACACCGTTGAATTGGCCACACCATTGCCGCCCAACCGATTTGCGCCATGAACGCCGCCGGTGTCTTCACCAGCGGCGAATAACCCAGGTAGCGCCGTTGACGTGTCACCGGAAAACACCACGCCGCCCATCATGTAATGCGCCGTGGGCACCACTTCGACACGCCCGCCCGCCAGATCAAATCCGCAATCCGCGCAGCGCTCCACCATGCCCTTGAAGCTCTTTTTCACATGATCGACACCCAGATGTTTCATCTCGATGTACACGCCGCCATTTGGCGTTACGCGGCCATCGCGCATCTCACGATAAATACTTCGCGAAACGATATCTCGGGTTGCCCGTTCATTTCTTGGGTCGTAGTTGTGCATAAAGCGCTCACCTGAGCCGTTGAGCAAATAGCCTCCCGCGCCACGAAGGCCCTCTTCGAGCACTGTGCCGGTCATCCGCGTGCCGCTTCCCGCAAGTAACCCCGTCGGATGAAACTGCACCATCTCCATATCGCGAAGCGCCAAGCCTGCGTCGAGTGCCATCGATAATCCATCGCAGCTTTTGTCGCCACTGGGCGTGTGAAACTTGTACATCGTCGGTCCGCCGCCTGTGGCGAGCAGCACTGCCTTTGCCTGCACGAATACAAATTCGCCGCTTCGAACGTCAATCATCAACACCCCTGCGAGCGCGTCACCTGACCGTGTTTTGATGAGCGCCACGGCGCGGTGCTCCTCCATCCGCTCAATCTTTCGCGCCCAGACTTGCTCAGCCAAGCGATTGATGATTTCGATACCGGTTTGGTCGCCCTTGTGAACGGTGCGGTCAAAAGTTTGCCCCGCAAACGCTTTTTGGTGCAAGGTACCGTCAGGGTTCCGGTCGAAAAAACAGCCGAGTTCGTTTTCCAGCTCGTGAATGCGCTCCACGGCTTTGGTGACCAGCGTCCACGCTAAATCCTGATCGGGTAGCCACTTGCCGCCTTCGATGGTGTCCATGAAATGGCGCTCGATGGAATCTTCTTTCGCGAGCGCCACGTTGTAGCCGCCTTGCACCATCCTCGTACAGCCTGATTTTCCGAGCAAGCCTTTCACGGCCACCGTTATTTTCAAGTTCGGCGCGGCTTGATGGGCGTGCAGCGCGGCGAAGAGGCCTGCGCCGCCCGAGCCCAAAATCAGAATGTCGGTTTGTCGGCGAACGATACTGGGCGTCATACCGTTAGCCCCAGACGCGCAAGCGCCGCCGCACGATTCGTGGCTACTTTTGCATTAACCTCGGTGTAAAGCGAGCCGCCATGCGAATCCATCGCCACCAGCAGCGGCCCGAAATTTCTAATCCGAAATTTCCACAGCGATTCGGGATTCAAGTCGTCCAAATCAACATCTTCAATCTGCTCAACCCACGTTGTTTCGAGCGCTGCTGTGCCGCCAATGATCGCCAGATACGCGCCGCCAATCTCGCCAAATGCCGCCAGCGAGCCTTCGCGCATTCCGCCTTTGCCGACGATGAATCGAACCCCGGTTTGTGTCATCAGCGCCCGGGTAAAGCGCTCCATGCGATCACTCGTTGTTGTACCGATACAAACGGGCGCATAACCTGCGGGATGCTCAGCGCTCACCGGTACTTTTTTCACATTCGGCGCGGTGTGAATCACCGCATGGCCGTTCAAATCAAATCGAGTGTGGCGACCTTTATCAAAGAGCGCGATATAGCTGGCATCGCGAATGCCATAGAGGGTGGTTTGTAGCGTGACCGTGTCATTGACCCGAAGCGCACGGGCTTGCGTCTCGCTCACAGGCATCGTCAATTCGTAATGCGCCATGATCAAAATCCGTAGGTGATGCCAGTGGGCGTGAGTGTGGCTCGGGCGCGTCGTGCGGAGTGGCATTGCATATTCACAGCGACGGGGTTCATGGTGATGTGAGTCGCAGCGATCTCAATGTGAACCGCAAAGGCCGTGCTATCGCCGCCCAAACCTTGCGGCCCGATGCCCAAAAGATTGACCGCTTCGGAGAGCTCGCGCTCCAGCGCCGCGCCTGCGGCATCCGCGCACACCGAACCCAGCGGTCGCGTCGCGGCTTTTTTGGCAAGGTGAATGCACAAATCCGACGTGCCTCCTACACCCACCCCGACGATGGTCGGCGGGCAGGTTTTGCCGCCCGCAGCGATCACACAATCGATCACGAATTGCTTGATCGCCGCTTGCCCTTCTGCCGGAATCGCCATGCGCAAAAACGAATTGTTCTCTGATCCGCTTCCCTTGGGGATCATCTCGATGTCAACGACGTCGGGCGTGTCTACAAAGTCAAAGTGAATCACCGGAATGCCGGGTCCGCAGCTGGTGTGTTCATTCTTTCGGGTCAGCGGATGCACGACCGACGAGCGCAGCGGATGCTCGCGGGTCGCTCGCGTGCAGCCCCGCACCAATGCGGCTTTCAGCGCGCTACCGTCAAACGACACATTGCGCCCAACCGTCACGTTGTAAATCGGCAAACCGGTGTCTTGGCAGAGCAGGTTGTCGGTGTCTTCGGCAACCTTGATATTGGTGACCATGGTGCCAAGAATCGACTGCGCTGTGCGATCTGTTTCAGTTTTCTGGAGCGCTGCGAAGCCCGATTTCACGTCGGGCGGCAGCACTTTGAGGGCGCGGATGTAGAGCGCCTTGGCGGCGTCTTCAACTTGCTGTAGATCGAGATTCATTATTGCGCTTGGATTTTTCGTTCTTTGACGACGCGAGCCCAGTTGTCATGCTCGCGCTTAATGGCATCGGTAAATTGCGCCGGGGTGTTGCCCACGCCGACCATGCCGACGGTGAGTAGGCGCTGCTTGGCTTCGTCTGAGCTCAAAAATTTGACGGTGTCAGCATGCACGCGATCAATCACCTCTTTCGGGGTGCCAGCCGGTGCGAGCAAACCAAACCAGCCAAGGTTCACGAAGCCGGGCAGGCCAGATTCCGCCACCGTTGGAATATCGGGCGCTGCGGGGCTTCGCTCTGCGCTCGTGACGCCGAGCGCCTTCACTTTACCGCTGCGAATGAACGGAAGCATTGCAGCCAGATTGCCCGGCAGCATGTTGACACTGTTGCCCGCAACATCCGCCAGCGCCAAGGATTCGCCCTTATAGGGCACGTGATTCATCTCCACGCCCGCTGAAAACAGAAAGTTTTCACCCGCCATATGTACTTGGCTACCGATGCCCGCTGAGCCAAAGGTGAGTGTGCCGGGCTTTGATTTCGCGAGCGCGATGAGTTGCTGCACATTGCTCGCAGGTGTTTGCGGCGACACCACGATCACCATCGGTCCTGAAGCAACGTTGGTAATCGGCAGCAAGTCCTTAGCCGCGTCAAACGGCATCTTGGCGTAGATGTGCGGGTTGACGGTGACCACCGAGCCCGATGCCATCAACAGCGTGTAGCCATCGTTTTTGGCCTTCACCACTTCGGTCGCGCCGATGTTGCCGCCCGCTCCGGGCTTGTTGTCGACCACGACCGATTGCCCCCAGGCGTCTTGGAGTCGCTGTGCCAGCAGCCGTGCGACAACATCCGTTGTGCCGCCAGCAGGAAAGGGCACGACGATTTTCACGGGCTTGGTTGGCCACGGCTGTGCGTAAGCCAGCTGCGCGGCTAGTGCGCTCAAAGCGACAGCGAGAACGGTTTTGAATGACATGAATCGCTCCTTAAAAACTCTGCATCCGTAGGGTGGGCAGCACACTGCCCACCTGCCGTTGAAAGGGTGCTCACCCAACGCGCTACGAATAAACCAACAAGGCACCCATCACCACGCCAACGCCAGCCGATACGATAAGCATCGCCACTGTCCAGACGCCGCGAAGCCCGCGCCAGCTCCCGAACTCGATCAGCAAAAGCCGGACTCCGCCGATCAAATGTGCAGCGAGCAAAATGACCAAGCCCCATTCGGCGAACTTAAAAACAAATGCATCGGTCCAGCGAATGAATCCCTCGAGCGCAGCTTCGCCCCGAAGCGCTTGCGACAGCGCCAGAAAGTGAAACGGTAAGAACAGCGCTAGCAGCAGCCCCGAGATTCGGTGAATCCAAAACGCGACGTAACCGCGCGTTCGATGATTTTGGGATGTCGGCACCCGAGCGCCAATGATGCGGCTAGCCACGATACACCCCCGACACAGCCGTGATCCCAACCATCAAAAGGATCGCGCCAAATGCAGCGCAAAGGGCGTTTACCGCGCCCTGCGGCAGAGCAGTCCATTCACTCAAAATTTTCATCATGCCAATCGGCGCATGCACCGCGCAGGCCAGCACAAAGCTGCCGTAAAACACCAGCGTTAGAGCGCTGCCACGCGTGCGCGCGAGAATTTCCGCACCCGACAACCCGCCCTTTACTGCAACCAAAATCGTGACTAAGTGAATGAGCACGCAAAGCGCCAATACCATCGCGCTGATGCGCTGCCAATACCAAAGTTTTGCCTGTGTGCTTGGTTTCAATCGAGTTCTCCTCGAATGGCGGCTTTGGCGGTGAGCTTCTTCAGTGCGCTGATGCCGCGTGTTGGGGAAATGCCTTTCGGGCAGCGTTCAGCGCATGAGGTATGGGTGTGACATGCATGACAACCCGCGTCGCCCGCCACGGCTTTTAAGCGCTCGGTTTGCGCCACGTCGCGCTCATCGTTGACCAATGCCCATGCACGGTTGAGCGCTGCAGGCCCCAAGTAATCGGGCTTCCACGTCACTGTGTCGCACGACGCGTAGCAAACGCCGCAGCCAATGCATTCAATCGCCGCGTCTGCTTCAAGTCGCTTTTCTGAATCAGGGCGGACGATGGCAAACGCATCGTCTCGCGTTTGGTCGCCTGTGAATTGACCTTTCGCTTTTGCCCACTTGTCGAAAAATGCGCTCATGTCCGTCGTCAAATCCTTGATGACGGGTAAGTTGGCCAGTGGTGCTATTTCGAGTGTGTTGCCCTTGATCACTTTTGAGACATGTGTGCGGCACGTCCAACGCGCCACCCCATTGACCGACATGGCACATGAGCCGCACATCCCCACCCGGCAGGCGAATCGGTAACTCAGCGTTGAATCGAGATGACGCTGCACATAGGTGACCACATCAAGGATGGTTTGGCTCGGTTGGCGCGGTACGTCATAGCGCGCGAATTGGCCATTGGATGTGCCACGCCAGAGAGAAACTGAGAGGGGTTGCATGGTGCAGTGCTCTAGAGAAAAAAGGGGGTGTGGGTAAAACTCATGATCCGTAGCTTGGGCAGCCCCGCCTGCTCATCGTCCGAACCTCTTGACCATCTGCATACTTGAGGGAGCTCGACCAGAGCTGCCACGCTCCATCAAATCAAAATCCACGAAACGCTGCGCCTCAAAGGCGCGTCCATCTAGAGCTTCGGTGAGCTGCTCTGCAGCCAGTCGCCCCAGCTCCGCTGTAGGCAGCCGCACTGTGGTGAGCCCGGGGTTCAATTCGCGCGCCCACTCATGATCGCCCGCGCCACAGATCGAAATCTGATCCGGCACCGCGATGCCACGACGCTGCGCCTCCAAGAGTGCGCCCGCTGCCAACAAATCGTTACCGCCGACAATGGCTGTGGGTGGTTGCTTGTTTTGGCAGAGTGCGACCAACCCGACGCGTCCGCCCGCCAAGCTGTAGGGCTGCTCTTCGACGTAGTGCTCAGGCAATTCAAGGCCGGCCGTCGCGAGTGCATCTCGGACGCCCTGCACGCGGCTTCGCGCCCGGTCATTGGTCGCGGTGTGTGCACTGATCACCGCGATTTTGCGATGGCCGAGCGCTAGTAAATGCTCGGCCAATCGATAGCCCACGCCGTGATTGTTAAATCCGACGGAGGGTAAGCGCTTGTCGCACGACCAAGTGAGCATCGTTGGTTTCGACCAGGCGCGAATGGCCTTCCATGTTTTCGCCAAGTGATCCGAGCCCACTAACACGAGCGCATCGACGCCGCGCTGCTGCATAGTGATTACTGCCGCATGCTCTTTGGTTAAATCGTATTCGTGGCTAGCAAGAATTAACTGGTAGCCCGATGCGCCCAGCGCATGCTGCAGCGCCTGCGTGCTTTTGGCGAAGATGGCGTGATCGATCGACGGCACCACGCACCCCACTGTCTGCGTTTTGCCTGACGCCAATGCTCGCGCTGCTTGATCGGGCGCGTACCCCAACGATTTCACGGCCTTGAGCACGCGGCCGCGCCGAGCTGCGCCCACCTGCGTCGGGTTCGAGAGCGCGCGCGACACGGTAGCGGTCGACACGCCAGCGGCTAGAGCAACATCTTCAATACGGGCGCGAGTTGACATAGTTTGGGTTTGAAACCGCGATTCAGCAGTTTGACAGCCAACATAAAATGAAAGCGTTTACATTTTGCGATACTTTCATTTCAGTCTGCAAGCATGTTCCGTTCTACGGATGACTTTTTTGCCACAGGTATCGGTCGCTTCGCGACGGTGCTGGGCGTGCTGCTTGTCACCGTGCTGCTTTGGTACGTGGCGACGACTGTGACCGGCTTCATCGATGCCAATCGCTTGCCGCGCCCGGTTGAAGTGTGGCAATCCTTGCAAGCGATCGCCACCGATGGCTATGGCAATGGTCGATTGCATCAGCATGTCCTGCATAGTCTGAAGCTTGTGGCGATGGGCTTTGCAGCAGCCGTCTCAGTAGGTGTCCCGCTCGGTTTAGCGATGGGGCATTCAAAGCGCATTGAAGCGCTGATTAATCCTGCGTTTTTGTTGCTGCGGCCAATTCCGCCTTTGGCGTGGATTCCGCTGGCGATTGTGTGGCTGGGGCTGGAAGACGCGTCAAAGATTTTGGTGATCTTTGTTGCCGCGTTTGTGCCCTCGGTCATCAATAGCTACACGGGTGTTCGAAACATCGACAAGCCCGTGCTGGAAGCCGCACAAATGCTAGGAATCAGAGGTTTTAGTTTGGTGCGCGAGGTGCTCGTTCCGGGCGCACTGCCGATGATTTTCACGGGGCTGCGGTTATCTCTACAAGCCAGCTGGACGACACTCGTTGCCGCTGAGTTAATCGGCGCGCTCTATGGTTTGGGCAGCATCTTGAATCAAGCCGCCCAAGACATTTATCCGGCGATGATTATGGTCGCCATGATTTTCGTAGGGATTTGTGGCGCTGCTACGACGTGGCTTTTGGGGCAGTTCGAGCGCCGTGCCATGCCGTGGCAACAGAAATCGGTGTTGCAATGAGTGCGCTTAAGGTCATGACAGACCGGGAGCGCTTCACGCTGACGTGCGTCGGCACGGCGGGCTTTTTCGGGCTTTGGTATTTGGCAGCGCTTCTGCAGTTCGCGCCGACCAAGTTTTTGCCGATGCCGCATCAGGTGTTGATGAAGCTGGTGCAGCTCTGTAGCGAGCCGTTTGCGGGCGCGGTGTTGCCGGAGCACATGTGGGCTAGCCTCAAGCGATACGCCATGGGCTTTGGGCTCGCGGCCTCGGTGGGTGTGCCGCTTGGGTTGCTCATGGGTCGTTTTCGTTGGCTGGATCGGGTGGTAACACCGATTTTTGATTCGCTCCGCTTCATTGCTCCCGTGGCGTGGGTGCCGTTTGCTGCGCTCTGGTTTGGCACGGGCATTGGCGGGCCCACGTTGATTATTTTTGCGGGCGCATTTCCGCCCTGTCTAATCAATTCGTATCGCGGCGCAAAGGGCGTGGAAGTGCGCTACCTTGAGGCGGCGAGTATGCTGGGTATCGGGAGCTTTCGCACCATTACCGATGTGCTCTTTCCTGCGGCCGTGCCCTCGATCATCGCCGGGCTTCGAATCGGCGCGGGGCTCGGTTGGATGTCGCTCGTGGGTGCCGAGTTGATCGTTGCTAATAGTGGCATGGGCTACATGATCGTGAAGGGTCAAAGCGCGATCGCAACGGACATTGTGATGGCGGGCATGATCGCCATTGGCGCCGTCGGTGTGGTCATCGATGTGGCGCTTCGTAAACTTGAAAAACGACTTTTGCGGCATCGCCAACAGAGCTAAAAGAATCAAATGAGTGCCATTGAATTTAAGAATGTGAGCCGCAGCTTTGGCCGAGATGGCAAAGATGTGTTGGTGCTGGATAACGTTTCCCTCACAGTCGCCTCAAACGAATTCGTGGCGATTGTTGGCCCTTCCGGGTGCGGCAAAACGACGTGCATGCGCATGGCCGCCGGGCTTGAATTCCCAAGCCAAGGTACGGTGAGCGTTGCCGGAAAACCTGTGATTGAGCCGGGCCCTGATCGCGCCGTAGTGTTTCAACAGTTTGCGCTGTTTCCGTGGAAGAGTGTTTACGAAAACATTGATTTCGGTCTCCGCGCTAAAGGCCTCGACGAAGCCGAGCGAAAGCGCTTGATCGCGCACTACATCGGCTTGATGAATTTGAGCGGCTTTGAGAGCGCGTTTCCGCATCAGCTCTCGGGCGGCATGCAGCAGCGTGTGGCGATTGCGCGTGCGTATGCGCTCGATCCGCAAGCGCTTTTGATGGATGAGCCGTTTGGTGCACTCGATGCCCAGACCCGCGTGGTGATGCAAGAGGAGCTCGTCAAGCTCGCCCGCAAAAATCCGCGCACGGTGCTCTTCATCACGCACGCCGTGGAAGAGGCCGTGTATCTGGCCGATCGTGTGGTCATCATGACTAGCCGCCCTGGCCGGGTAAAGGAAATTTTGGACATCAAATCGATACGTGAGCAAGAGCAGTGGGATCAACACGCACGCGTGGAAGATGTGATGGATCTGGCCTCGTTTGTTCATTTGCGCACCCGAATTTGGAAATCGCTGCGCGAAGAGCATGCGGGTGATCCTGAGCATTAAACGTGGGTCATCACTAAGCGTTCATCACGATACATTGAATGCGCTCATCACCCAATATTGAATAAGCATTGCCACATAAACCAAAGGAGAGACACCATGAAGAAACTTTTCACCACTGCCGCGCTATCCGTGGCCATCGGCCTCGGCTTCGCTCAAACGGCCGCAGCCCAAGCACTCACCCCGATCAAGGTGAGCTTGCAGCCCTCGCTCTACTGGGCACTGCCGTTTCATGTCGCCACTGAAAAAGGCTGGTGGAAAGAGGTCGGTTTAGCGCCTGAATTCAGTCAGTTCCCCGCGGGTGTGCCGCAGATCGCCGCGTCGGCTGCGAAATCGTGGGATGTGGGCGGCACGGGCTCGGTGCCCGCCGTGCTGGGTCATGTGCGATTTGGCATCAAAACCATCGGCATTTCCAACGATGAATCAGTGGGCAATGGACTCGTGGGTAGCGCCAAAGCCGCCGCTGAGTTCGCCGCCAATCCCGCCAACGCACTTCGCGGCAAAACCATCACCCTCACGCAAAACTCAACCGCTGATTTCGCCGTGCAGTCATGCCTGAAAAAGTACGGTTTAAAAAAGGCCGACGTGGTGATGAAAAACATGGGGCAAGCTGAAATCATTTCGGCAGTTTCATCGAGCAACAGTGATTGGGCGGGCATGTGGGCACCTAACATTTACACCGTTGAAGAGAAATCTGGCGCAAAGCTGTTGTGCTCAGGCAAAGACGGCGGCGCGATTGTGCCCGGTGCCTTGATCGCGCGCGGTGACTACGCCAAAGAAAACCCGCAAAACGTGGCCAAGTTTTTGGCGGTATTTTTGCGCGCACAAAGCTGGATGAAAGCCAACCGCGCTGAGGCTGTGGCGATGATGAAAGATTTCTACTCCAAGGGCGGCGTCACGCTGTCTGAGGCCGCGATGAACAAAGAATTCGACACGCGCCCCACGTTTAACCTAGCGCAGCAACTCAAGATGATGGAGCGCAGCAGCGCTGATGCGAATTCGCAAGTGGACGGTTGGTTTAACGAGCTCTCAGCGTTTATCAAAGAAACCGGTGCGGTGCCCGCCTCACCCAAGGTTCAAGATTTCGTGACTGATGAATTCTTGAAGATGGTGAATGCGGATGCAAAGTTGAAGGCGTTCGCTAACCAGACCAAGTAGTCGTCGAAAGCTTGATGTAGTTGCACGCCGGGCGATCCTGCTCCTGCCCATGGAGCTGGTCGTGCCGTAAAATTTTTATCGGAGACGCTCATGCGGGCCTTGTTTTTCCTAGTCAGCACATTGTTAGTCGCGCCGCTTTACGCCGCCGACATTCGCGTGCTCTCAGCTGGCGCGATCAAACCGTCGCTCGTTGAAGTCGTCGCTGCATTCGAAAAGGACACCGGTCACAAAGTACGTTTGGAAAACGACACGGCCGGAGCGCTCGCGCGCCGCGTGGAGGCGGGCGAAAAATTTGACGTGGTCATCGTGACCGCGGCGGGGCTCAAAAACTTGGTTGCCTCGGGCAAACTGGAAAGCGCGAGCGCGATGTCGGTCGCGCGCTGCGGCATCGGCGTGGCGGTGAAGCAAGGGGCACCGCTCCCGAAAATTGCCACGGTTGAAGAGTTTCGGAACACGCTGCTTTCCGCTCGCGCTATCGCCCATATTGATCCGACTGCGGGCGGCTCCAGCGGAATTTACCTAAGCAAACTTTTCGACACTTGGGGCATTGCAGATCGCATCCGAGCCAAAGCCGTGCTCGTGCCCGGCGGGCTCACTGCCGAGCGTTTGGTCACTGGCGAGGCCGACATCGCATTGCAGCAATTGAGCGAGCTGTTGGTGGTACCGAGCGCGCAATACGTGGGGCCGCTCCCCGCCGAAATTCAGCATTTCACCGAGTACGGCGCGGGCGTCTCGACGGCTTCCACCGAGCCCGTTGCTGCACGGGCGTTTCTCGCGGCGATGAAGTCCGACGCGGCGAAGGCGATCATGCGTAAGGGTGGGTTAGAGCCGTAATCGAGGCGTCAAACTACCTGAACCCGCCCGCCCCGACCATCCATTTCTATAGCAATTTGAACTGGTAAAAACTGCTCAACCACTAGCGCATTGGTTCGCGTGTGCTCACTGATTTCCGTTGCAGAAAACGAACCTCCGCCCGCGAGCGCCAACAGCAGTAGCAACTGATCCGCCAGATGCGGCCCCACGGGCAGGCTGCGGGTTTGATAGTTGCGGATCTCACGCGCGAGCTTCTTCGCCACCGTCTCTGAGCTCACGCCTTGCTCGCCGAGCTGCATGAACACTTCCGTCACGTTCTCGAATTCCAAGGTCGCAATCAGCGCATTGCCGGGTCCTTCGTTTTGTCGTGCAGCGACGCGTCGCAATTGCTCGCCGCTCCAATTCATTAACTTGCCGAGCGTCGCCAATTCACGCTCCGCCACGCTTGACGAGACGCCCGCAACGACCACCTCGGCATAAGCCGCTCGCAGCTCGCCGCGCTCGTGCAGATGCAGCGGCATCAGCGGCTGCGGCGTGATCGTCGCGACGATCTCGCCACCGCCAGCCGGGTAGAAACCATGGCGATTGAGGGCGAGCCCAAAGGCTCCCTCTCCCCCGGAGGGAGAGGGTTGGGGAGAGGGGGATCGCGAATCGGAGAGCGATGCTTGCCTCCTCAAATCAGCGTCCCCCTCTCCCCCAGCCCCTCTCCCTCCGGTGGAGAGGGGAGCAGCGGTGCACGCATTCACCATCCGCCCAAACGCGCGTTCAATAAACTGAAATGGCGGCGCCATAGGATTGTGCGTGCCGCCGACGAGCGTAATCTCGCTCGGTGAATCGGCCATCAGTAGCGGCGGCAACACCGTCTGCAAAACCAGCGTCGTGCTCCCCGCGCCATCAATCGCAAATCGATAGTTTCCGCTCGTCACTTGACTCGGCGCAAACTCAAGCGTTTGCGAACCAATCGCCGCCCCCGAGACCTCCGCGTTCGAAATCTGCTGCGCCGCATTCACACACATCAAATGCTGCCGCATCAGCCCAGGTTTGCTGTGCTTCGCACGAATCTGCTCAATGCGAAACGGTTGCCCCGTACAGATGGAGAGCGCCAACGCCGTGCGCAAAATTTGTCCGCCGCCTTCGCCGGTGGCGCCGTTGAGATGGATCATGTTTTTGTTCTCGTTGCTTTTGTCGTGCCTAGACGAGCGCAATTCACGCAAGCAGAGCAGTGATGTTTAGATTTCCATTCGCCCTGAGCTTGTCGAAGGCTTTGTGGCGCGCCACCAAGGCAACGACCAGCTCAGCCCGAACGGACGTCGAGGGCGATAGGTTGTACGTTTTGTAGGGCGGGTATCCTGTGTGACTACGCACCCTACCCCTTCACACAAACCATCTGTTTCAAGGTGTAAACAATCTCAACCAAATCGCGCTGCGCTTCCATCACGGCGTCGATGTCTTTGTAGGCCATCGGGATTTCGTCGATCACGTCTTCGTCCTTTCGGCATTCAACGCCTTCGGTCGCTTTGATTTGATCGGCAATCGTGAAGCGCTTTTTCGCTTGCGTGCGGCTCATGGTGCGGCCTGCGCCGTGGCTGCATGACATGAAGCTTTCAGCGTTTCCTTTTCCGCGTACGATGTAGCTTTTGGCGCCCATCGAACCCGGAATGATGCCAAGCTCGCCCGCCTTCGCGCTTACCGCGCCCTTGCGGGTGACCAGAATATCTTCCCCAAAGTGCGTTTCACGCGACACGTAGTTGTGGTGACAATTCACCGCTTCGAGGTGGCTCTCAAACGGCTTCGCAATCACCGTTCGCGCCGCCGCAATCACGCGCTGCATCATCACTTCGCGATTCATCTTGGCGAATTGTTG
>JAAFHR010000179.1 GCA_013298455.1 Betaproteobacteria bacterium
GTCAATACCTCTCCGTCGTTCTTGCAGAGCGACAAGCCCGCGGCTGCCGGGCGTTGCTGCGGCAGTAGCGAAGGATAAGTCGGAAACTGCGCAATGGCGAATTCGCGACCGTCAATGGATTCTTTGAACCGAAGCGCCGTGAGAAATTGTCCAAATTCGGCGTAGCTGTAGGTCCCGTCATCAGTCTGCGCGACCGGCTTGCCGTTGATCGTGAGTTTTTTGTCTTTGTAGACGACCTCATCACCGGGAATGCCGATGATGCGTTTGATGTAGTCCTTATCGGGCTCGTGGGGCGCCTTAAACACCGCAACATCGCCGCGAGTCGGCGATCCGGTGTCAATCACTTTCTGATCCAAGACGGGCAAGCGAATTCCGTACGAGAGTTTGTTGACTAGGATGAAGTCCCCCGTCACCAGCCCCGGGCGCATGGAGCTCGACGGAATCCGAAACGGCTCCGCCAAAAACGAGCGCAGCAAGAAAACAATCAGCAGCACCCAAAAAATAGAGGCCGGCACTTCAATGCCCCAGTGCGCCAATTCGCCCGCCGCGCGGCGCTTCGCAAGGTAGAACTTATCAACCGCCCAAGACACGCCACAGACCAGCACGGCAAGTAGCAAGAGCAGCGGAAAATTCACAGAGGCGCCGGTCAGTACGCCGCGAAGCGCAGCAAATACCAAAACGGCTAGGGCAAGAGCGGGAATAAATTTCATAACGGGAGGGGGGCTTCAGAGTGCGAACTGGAAAGGCGTGTCGCGATGGTCTGGATTATTGCGGGGAGTGTGTACGGGGTGGGCACGCTGCGACGAACGGGCCTATCGCGGCGCGAATTACTTGTCGTTGGTTTGCAAAATCGCCAAAAACGCCTCTTGCGGGATCTCAACGGAGCCCACGGCTTTCATGCGTTTCTTGCCTTCCTTTTGTTTGTCGAGCAGTTTGCGTTTCCGGGAAATGTCGCCGCCGTAGCACTTCGCAGTCACGTCTTTGCGAAGCGCTTTGATATTTTCGCGAGCAACGACGTTTACGCCAATGGCTGCTTGGATCGCAACGTCGTACATCTGGCGGGGAATTAACTCGCGCATTTTCGAGGCAACTTGCCGACCGCGATACTGGCTCTGCGCCCGATGAACCATCGACGAGAGCGCGTCAACCTTGTCGCCGTTGATCAAAATGTCGAGCTTCACCACGTCTGCCGAACGGAATTCCTTGAATTCGTAATCGAGCGACGCGTAGCCGCGCGACACGCTCTTCAACTTATCGAAAAAGTCCATCACCACTTCGGCCATCGGCATGTCGTAGGTGAGCATTACTTGGCGGCCCATGTATTGCATGTTGACTTGGGTGCCACGCTTCTCGTTGCAAAGCGTCATCACCGAGCCCACGTACTCCTGCGGCATCAAAATCGTAGCCGTGATGATCGGCTCGCGAATGTCTTCAACGCGAGATAAATCGGGCAGCTTGGCCGGATTCTCAACGTTGATAATCTCGCCATTTCGCTGCACGACTTGATAAATCACGGTCGGCGCCGTGGTGATCAAATCCATGTCGTATTCGCGCTCCAAGCGCTCCTGCACCACGTCCATGTGCAGCAAACCCAAAAAGCCGCAGCGGAAACCAAAGCCCAACGCCTGCGATACCTCGGGTTCGTAATGCAACGAAGCGTCGTTGAGTTTGAGTTTCTCAAGCGCATCACGAAGCGCTTCGTACTGATTCGATTCCACCGGATAGAGCCCGGCAAACACCTGCGGCTTCACTTCTTTGAAGCCCGGCAGTGCTTCAGCGGCGGGTTTCTGGGCGTGAGTGACCGTGTCGCCCACCTTGGCGGAATCGAGCTCCTTGATGCCCGCAATCACAAATCCCACCTGCCCTGCAGACAAGGATTCACGAGGCGTTGAGCGCGGCGCAAACACGCCAATGTGTTCGCACAAGTGGCTGCGCCCCGTCGCCATGAAGCTGATTTTTTCCTTCGGTTTCAGCGTGCCGTCAAACACTCGAACCAGCATGACCACACCGACGTAGCTATCAAACCAGCTGTCGATGATCAGCGCCTTGAGCGGCGCGTTGGGATCGCCCTTCGGCGGCGGCACTTTGGCGATGATTGCTTCCAAAATGTCATCAATGCCAATGCCTGTTTTGGCGGAGCAGAGCACGGCGTCAGAGGCATCCACGCCGATCACTTCAGCGATTTCTTCCTTCACGCGCTCAGGCTCGGCGCTGGGCAAATCGATTTTGTTGAGCACTGGCACGACTTCCACGCCAAGCTCAGTCGCGGTGTAGCAGTTGGCAACGGTTTGCGCTTCAACGCCTTGTGACGCATCGACGACCAACAGAGCACCTTCACAGGCCGAGAGCGAGCGCGAGACTTCGTAGGCAAAGTCGACGTGGCCGGGCGTGTCAATGAGGTTTAAGTTGTAGACCTGACCGTCACGCGCTTTGTAGCTGAGTGCTGCCGTCTGCGCTTTGATCGTGATGCCGCGCTCTTTTTCGAGATCCATCGAATCGAGCACCTGCTCGCTCATCTCCCGGTCTGAAAGACCGCCGCAGCGATGAATGAATCGATCCGCCAGCGTGGATTTGCCGTGATCGATGTGGGCGATGATGGAAAAGTTGCGAATGTGCTGCATGAGAAAAAACAAAAGCCAACGCGCAGACTCAAAACGCTGATAGCGTCAGAGCCGCCACGTTGGCCAGTCACCCCGCTGAAAATCGAGGTGCAAGATCAACATTAATCCTTGATTTTACAGCGTTTTCCGCTTAATCAGGCAGCTTTTCGGGGGCGAAAAACTCGTTGTATTCCGTACCAGCGCGATTGGCCGGGCGTTTCACTCTAAACGCTAGGCTCGAGCCTTTATCAGCGGCTTTAATCACATCAACAAACTGCGCCGGGGTGTTGATCGCAGTGCTTTGCCCGCGACGGGTCACCGAGACGATCACGTCGCCCTCTGCGAGCGATTGCACTTCGCTTTTGTCTTCCACCGCCGCGACAACCACACCGCCCGATTTAAGCCCCGTCGCCTTGCGCTCCTTCTCATTCAAAGCTCTGAGCGACAAGCCCAAGCGCAACTCTTTCACGGTTTCAGGCTTAGCGGCCGCCTTAGGTTGGGCTCGCTCAGTCGCCTCAGCCACCGTGGTGGGCACCTTGAATTCGTCAAGCGTCACGTTCAAATCAAGCGCTTTTCCATCGCGCCAGACCTGTACTTTCGAGGCCACGCCCGGGCGAACGGCAGTGACATAGCGCGGCAAATCGCTCGATTCTTCGACCACGCGATCATTGAATTTCAAAATCACGTCGCCTTCTTTGATGCCCGCTTTCGCCGCTGCGCTGTCGGCGGTTACACCGGAAACAACTGCGCCCTGCGCGCGCGCCAAACCAAACGCGTCGGCCAGATCACGCGTGACTCGACCAATCTGCACACCCAACATACCGCGCTTGACCGTACCACCCGATTGCAGCTGCCCCACCACATCCATCGCCAAATCAATCGGAATGGCAAACGAAATACCTTGGAAACCGCCGCTGACCGTGGCGATCATCGAGTTGATGGCAACCACTTCGCCTTTGCTGTTAAACAGCGGTCCGCCCGAATTTCCAGGATTCACGGCGGCATCGTGTTGAATGAACGGCACCAAATCGCCGGTTTGATCGCCGCCGCGGCTGGCGCGGGCTTTGGCGCTGACAACGCCCGTAGTGAGCGTAGTTTCGAAGCCGAGCGGCTGACCAATCGCCGCGACCCACTCGCCGATTTTCAGCGCGTCTGGACTGCCGATTTTCACAGCGGGTAAACCGGTCGCGTCGACTTTGATAATCGCCACGTCGGTGCGTTTGTCGGTGCCCACGATCTTGGCTTTGAGCTCACGTTTGTCAGTGAATTTCACGAGCACTTCGTCGGCATCTTCCACCACGTGCGCATTGGTCACGATGAAGCCGTCGGCCGAAATCACAAAGCCCGAACCGCCGCCTTGACGACGAAATTCGCGAGGCGAACGATTGCCACCACCCCCACCGAAATAGCGGCGGAAAAACTCTTCCATCTCTTCACGATCTGGCGTTGCGCCGTCGCCGGGGTTCGGTGCCGCGCCGCCCGCACGGGGGCGATCACGTTTGACGGTAGTCGAGACGCTGATCGAGACCACCGACGGGCTATTTTTTTCGTACAGCGTGACGAAATCAGGGAGCTCGCGCGCGACCGCGTTGCCCGACATTGGTAGAAATGCGCTCACACCGATGGCAAGCGCCGTTGCTGTGAACAGGGTGCGGAGTGAAATGGTCTTCATGGTCTTACTTCTGATCGAAAAAAACGAGGGGAAACAGTACTAATGTCATCCTGAGCAGCGCGAAGGATCACGCGGCACAGCTCAATACCTCACTGTCGCAGACATCACTGCATGCAACCTGATCCCTCGCTCGCGCTCAGGATGACACATCGAATTCTCACGCGCCCATTCACCGCTTAGTCAGTGAATTGGCAATGGCCTTCACAGTCGCTGGGCGAGCGTCGCCAAACGCCGTAATCAAGTGCTCGCCCGATTGCCGCGCAAAGACTTGATGCGCACCTTGAACCGATGCGCCCGTTGCGGCGGCATCATTGGCGGCGCTCGGCGCAGCGTACACCGAAACCGAGGTCAGGCCATCTGAGAAAACCAATTGCGATACCGGTTCGGTGCGGCCCGGTAGCGCGCGCATGAACGATTCGCTGATCTTCACAAACCCCGGTGGCACGTTCCGGGCAATCCAGCCGGTTTCGGCTTTGGTGGCGGCCAGTGGAAGCTTTCGCTCTTTGCGCCAATTGGCGATGGAATTGGCGAGCGTGGGTTTGACTTGATCGCGATCAATTCGGCCACCGATTCGGATGTCGGTGAAGGTGATTTCCTCAATCGTGTTGCCCTTTTCGTCGATCACCCGACCGCGAAGCCAGAGCCCCGTTTTGAGCTCGGTCCAGAGCTTGTGCCAGAAACGGAATTCGTCGGTGGGCTCAAACATCCAGACCTGCGCATCGTGGCCTGCAACTCGCTCAATTTCCAACTTTTTGACGTTGAACTGCTGCGACAAGGTTTGCATTTGTCGTGGCAGGAGCGACGGAAAACCTTGCCGCCCCGTGCGCGGCTCGACCCACATGCTTCGAGATTCGGGCAGATAACAGGTCAGCTCTTCGTTGATGCGAACCACCTCAAACGGCGGCCCATCAAGCGTGGTGATGCGCTCCATCTCTACGCCGTTCTCGAACAGATGCACGATCCGAGACGTTTCCGCAGCGCCGCGTCGTTGGTACACGATGGTGCCGGTGTAATTGAGCGTAGTGGCGGCTTGAGCGGCTTGCTGCAACAGCTGGCTCGCGCTCACCGTGCTGGTTTGCGCAGCGCCGCCGACACTGCTTTGTGGCGTAGGCGCTTGTGCGATGGCTCCCGCAGAGCCTAAGAAACTCGCCACCAAAAACGGGGCGGCGATACGAGACGACAACTCAGTCATGGATTCAGCTGCAAATTTTCGTACGACAAAGGTGGAAGACAATCCCGTAAAACCTACTGCGGTTGCATCACAACGGCAGGACGCATGTACTGCCGAACCGCCGACAAACTCGTGGCATCCGCGCTCTCTTGGTGAGCCTGCAACAGCGCATTGAAATCAGCGCTCCGAGCCACGTTGAGCGCTGCGCCCTTCGTCTGCGCGGCGTTCCCCGCGACCTGTTCGACTCGGGTTTGATCTTGATAGACGACCGTTCCAACAAAGCCCACTGCCGCAACGGCTGCCGCCGTTGCCCAGGCGCGGCCGCCCCGACCCATTTGTCGCATCGCGCCAAAGAGGGCGTTGTCCTTGAGCGCTGCGCGTTCACGAGCCACCCGTGCCACTGGCGCAACAATGGTGGGCTCGGCGGCAATCGCCGCGCGAATGCGCTCAGCGCAGCCAGACGACGTGGGTTCGATGCCACGAATGCAATCGCCCACAAAATGCATCTCCGCCCAGCAATAGCGGTTGTCTTCTTTGGCGAGCGTTGCCATCGCCAGATCGATTTCGTGCGGCGCGATATCGCCATCCATCCACCGAGAAATTTGCTCTCGGGTGGCCGGCGGCTGCGAATTTGCGCTGTTTATGACATTGACATTTGCCATAGTTTTCCCTGTTTCGGTGTTCACCAACGTTTGTCTTCACTCGTTCCCAGTAGCGGTCGCAACTCCGTTGCAATCGCCTCGCGCGCCCGGAAAATCCGGCTTCGCACGGTACCAATCGGGCAATTCATTGCCTCAGCAATTTCTTCATAACTCAAACCATCGATTTCTCGGAGCGTGACCGCTGTACGTAAATCCTCTGGCAGCGCTGCCATCGCTCGGTTCACCGTTTCGGCAATTTGTTTGCTTGCGTATTCGGCGTCAGGCGTTGAAGCATCGTGTAGACCGCTGTTGTGTTCAAAAGATTCCCCGCCCTCGTCGTCATCTTTTTCAAGCGAGCTAAACGGCACGATTCGCCGGCCCGGCGCAGACAAATAATTCTTCGCACAGTTAATGGCGATTCGATAAATCCATGTGTAGAACGCGGCGTCTCCCCGAAATGTTGGGAGCGCACGATAGGCTTTGATGAACGCTTCCTGCGTTACATCATCAATTTCGCCGGAATCACGAACGAAGCGCGCAACAAGGCGCTGCACCTTTCGCTGGTACTTCAAAACAAGCAAATCGAAGGCGCGCTTGTCGCCCGCCTGAGCTCGTTCAACCAATTCCTGATCGACCACGCGGTCGCTCATCGGCAAATGTCCCTTTATT
>JAAFHR010000180.1 GCA_013298455.1 Betaproteobacteria bacterium
CGATCAAGTAGAAACCGACTAACGTCAATCCGGTGAGGATGCAAAGCGTCACGCGCATTGAAGGCGTTGCAATCGGTACATCAAGAATTCGTTTGAAATCGGTGAAGCCGTTGTTGCCGCCAAACCCCGTTTCGTTTCGGAAAAACAAGAGCATCGCAGCGAAAGTCAGCGCTTGCGTGATGATCGAAAAGTACACCCCTTTGATGCGTGATCGAAACGCAAAGTAGCCAAACACAAACGCGAGCAAACCCGGAACCGCAACGACCAAAAACAGCGCCCACAAAAAGTAATCGCTACCCACCCATTGCCACGGCAGCTCTTTCCAATCGAGAAACACCATGAAGTCGGGCAGCTCGTTTTTGTAGACGCCGTCACGGCCGATTTGCCGCATCAGGTACATGCCCATCGCATAGCCGCCGAGCGCGAAAAATAAGCCGTGCCCGAGCGACAAAATACCCGTGTAGCCCCAGATCAAATCCATGGCCAATGCGCAAATCGCAAAGCACATGATCTTGCCAAGCAAGGTCACATAAAAATCGGGCAGAAACGGAACGACAGCGAGCAGCAGCGCGACGACCACCGCGACCGCGATACGACCTTGCGTTGAAAGTAGTGATCGAGACTGCATCACGACTCTGCGCTGCGGCCCTTGAGGGCAAAGATACCCTGCGGACGGCGTTGAATGAAGATCACGATCAGCACCAGCACGACGATCTTTGCGAGCACCGCGCCCGTCCAGCCTTCAAGTAGTTTGTTGAGCACGCCCAGCCCCAGCCCAGCGTAAACCGTGCCGGCGAGTTGCCCAACACCGCCCAACACCACCACCATGAACGAATCCACGATGTAGCCTTGGCCGAGATCGGGGCCGACGTTGCCGATTTGCGAAAGCGCACAGCCCGCCAAGCCAGCGATCCCGGCGCCCAGTGCAAACGCATACATGTCGATCCGAGCGGTGTTCACACCCATACACGCCGCCATCGTTCGGTTTTGCGTGACGCCGCGCACGAACAATCCAAGTCGTGTTTTGTTGATGAGCACGTAGACCAGAACGAGCACCATGAATGCAAAAAAGATGATGGCGATCCGGTTGTAGGGCAGCGTGAGATTACTGAGCACCTCCCAACCGCCCGAGAGCCACGCTGGGTTTTCAACGGGTACGTTCTGCGCGCCAAACGTTGTGCGCATGAGCTGGATAAGCATCAAGCTGATGCCCCAAGTCGCAAGCAAGGTCTCAAGCGGTCGACCGTATAACCAGCGAATCACGGTGCGCTCGAGCGCCGCCCCAACCAGTGCAGACACCATGAACGCCATCGGAATGGCCGCAAGGATGTAGAAATCAAACGCTGATGGCCAGTACTGCCGAAACGCGTTTTGCACGACGTAGGTGGTGTACGCGCCGATCATCATCAGCTCACCGTGTGCCATGTTGATGACGCCCATCAAGCCGTAGCTGATCGCGAGCCCGAGCGCTACCAAAAAGAGAATTGAGCCGAGCGAGAGGCCGCTAAAAATCACACCCAAGCGCTCGCCCCAAGCGAGCTTCGATTCAATATTGCTAAGCGCGGTTTTGAGCGCTGCGCGAACTTCCGCATCAGGCTCCACGCCGGGCGCGAGCCGGGCTTGCAGCAACGACTTGACGGTAGGTTGCGTGCTCGTTGCCAGCGCGAGCGCCGCAGCCAGCCGCTTGTCGCGATCACTAGACGCAATCAGCATCGCGGCCCGAAGTTGCTGTAAACGCGCTTTGAGCGTGGCGTCAGTTTCTTGCGCCAATGCCCGATCAATGAGCGCTAGCTTGCTTTCATCGGCGGAGTCTTTGAGTTCAGTAATGGCGTTAGCTCGGGCGACGCTGCTTGCCGAAAAGAGCCCCAGCGCTGCCTTGGCGCCTTCTAGTTCGCGGCGTAGGCGATTGTTATTGATGATGTCTTCAGCATTTGCTGGCAACGGCGTTTCTGCGCCCGTGGCCGCGTCAATGGCTTTGTCGCCTTTGACGATCAACACCCGACCCTCGGCTACTTTCGCGCTGTCGTCAAGCAGCGCCTCGATAAGCCTTGCCAGCGCTGGATCGGGCGCGCCCAAGGCTTGCGCCAGCGCTGCAATGCGATCATCGCTCTCACCGACCGCTATAGCGGTTGCCATCGCGGGCGTGATGGCAGACGCTGGCAGTGCCCACAACAGCACGCTCGCTACCGTCAAACAAAGCAGCTTGCTAGATCGCAGACAGGTGGTTGCAATTCGAGAGATCAACGTATTCAAAATTAAAGGCGGCACGCCGCTCCTAGGCACTCGACGGACAAAAAAAAGAGGGAACGCACTGCAGTGCAGCTCCCTCTGTCGTCGGGAAGTATTGAGTTGAGCCTACTCGCAGGATCTAGCGACACTGCGAGGGACTCAATGCTCCTTTCACGTCAAGAGATCACTAGATCTTGGTCTTGCCGTCCGGTACGTCTTTCTTCTTGTCGTTGCCCGGAATGAACGGACTCCAAGGATTCGCGCGAACGGGACCTTGGGTTTTCCACACTACGTTGAACTGACCGTCGGCTTTGATCTCGCCAATGAAAACTGGTTTGTGCAGGTGATGGTTTTTCATGTCCATCGTCGAGGTGAACCCACCGGGCGCTTTGAACGTTTGTCCGGCCATTGCAGCGATCACTTTGTCGGTGTCGGTCGATTTGGCTTTCTCAACAGCTTGCTTCCACATGTAGATGCCGATGTAGGTGGCTTCCATCGGGTCGTTGGTCAAAGGCTTATCTTTGTGTCCAGCGATGCCCTTGGCCTTAGCGTAGTCGGCCCACTTTTTCGTGAACTCTGCGTTCGCTGGATTCTTCAGGCTCATGAAGTAATTCCATGCCGCCAAGTGGCCCACGAGTGGCTTCGTGTCTACACCGCGAAGCTCCTCTTCACCCACCGAGAATGCCACCACTGGCACGTCGGTTGCCTTCAAACCTTGGTTGCCAAGCTCTTTGTAAAACGGCACGTTTGAGTCGCCGTTAATCGTGGAAACTACAGCCGTTTTCTTGCCTTCGGACGAGAACTTTTTGATCTTAGCGATGATCGTTTGATAGTCGCTGTGACCGAATGGCGTGTATTCCTCCATGATGTCAGCATCGGCCACACCTTTGGATTTCAGGAAAGCACGCAGAATTTTGTTGGTGGTGCGTGGATAGACATAGTCCGTACCCAAAAGCACCCAGCGCTTGGCCGAGCCACCGTCTTTGCTCATCAAATATTCAACAGCTGGAATGGCTTGTTGATTCGGTGCCGCGCCCGTGTAGAACACGTTCTTCGAGAGCTCTTCACCCTCATATTGCACGGGGTAGAAAAGCAGGCTGTTCAATTCTTCGAACACCGGCAACACCGATTTCCGGGATACCGACGTCCAGCAACCGAAAGTCACCGCGACTTTGTCTTTGCTGATGAGCTGACGCGCTTTTTCGGCAAACAGCGGCCAATTCGACGCTGGGTCAACGACCACGGGCTCGAGTTTGCGACCCAACACGCCGCCTTTGGCGTTGATCTCATCGATCGCCATCAGCGCAACGTCTTTGAGCACGGTCTCCGAAATCGCCATGGTGCCTGAGAGCGAATGCAGCACGCCGATTTTGATGGGGTCATTGGCCTGCGCAAACGCAAAGGGAACGAAACCTGCGACGGCGGCAGCAGTAAGCGCCTTGAGGGTTGAACGGCGCTGAAGTTGGGTCATTGTCTTTCTCCGAAGTTGACTTACGAAAATGCCCACTGAAGATGGACGTGATCACATGTTGCAATTGCCATGCCAGACTCAACCGTCGGAATTTGGCGCTCAGTGCCGCACCGTTCGAGCGCTCGCTGCGATGCGTGGATCGAACTGTGGCACCGCTTTAGCGCATCGGCGACGTTTCGGTGCAGCGCTTGATGAACCCAGCCGGGCGAGGCTGCAAACGCATCGCTCTTAGAATGTTTTTGTGAATCAAGCAACACACACTCAAGGCGGCGCTAGGCTGCATGCTCCGCCCAATCCAAGCAACGCATGGCGCGCGCATCTAACGCTTAAATGCCAACAAAATGCCGGACGGTCAGTGCTCACTGAGCGCGCACACGTCGGTCCGCTACGGCTCTTGAAGGCGCTCTACCCCGAGGGCGAACGAGTGTGTCACGCCGTCATCGTTCATCCGCCGGGCGGCATCGTGGCTGGCGACGAGCTTGCGATTGACATCGCGGTTGCGAACAGCGGGCATCTTTTGGTGACCACGCCCGGCACGCAAAAGTGGTATCGATCCACGGGACAGGCGGCTATCGCTCGCACCAAGCTCAGCGTGCACGACAACGCAGCGCTCGAATGGTTGCCGCAAGAAAGTATGGTGTTTAACGGTGCCATCGTGAGCCAACGAGTGTCGGTGCAGATCAATGACGATGCGAAGTTTTTCGGTTGGGAAATCGTGTGTCTTGGGCGCACGACTCGAAACGAGCGCTTCACCCAAGGTGAGCTTCGGCAACGACTCGAAATCGTTCGCGATGATGTGCTCGTTTGGTGCGAAAACACGGTGCTCGATGGCGATGATCCATTGCTGAGGTCAGCGCTTGGGACGAACAACATGCCGGTAATCGCCACGGCTTGGATCGCGTTTCAGCCGAACGAAGCAACGGAAGTGTCGATCCTGACCCATGTGAGGCTAATACTTGAAGCCGAACCGACAGCGGCCGCGTCGCGCCCTGCCCCCGGATTAATTGTGATCAAGATCGTGGGATATTCCGCTGAAACGATTCGCCAATCGCTCGCGAAGGTTTGGAGCAGAATACGCGAAGAAGTTTTTGGCATCGTGGCAGAAACGCCGCGCATTTGGAGCACCTAAACCGCTCCCGCCGTCATGCTGTGAAAAAGGTTAGATATGGATTTAAGCCCCCGCGAAAAAGACAAGTTACTCATTTTTACCGCCGCGCTGGTGGCCGAGCGGCGCAAGGCGCGCGGGCTCAAGCTCAATCACCCCGAAGCGATTGCGTTCATCACGGCCGCAGTGATGGAGGGCGCCCGCGATGGAAAAACTGTGGCGCAGCTCATGAGCGATGGCGCCAAAATTTTGACGCGAAACGATGTGATGGACGGCATCCCTGAAATGATTGCTGACATTCAAGTAGAGGCCACGTTTCCCGATGGGACGAAGCTTGTCACCGTGCACAACCCGATTCAGTAGTTACTCTCCGCCACCCCAAAAGGGAAAGGCGGCGCATTCGAACACTGTTCACTTGAGAATTTTTTGCCACAGATTTCACAGATTTCAAAGACTGCACCAATGAGCACCGATGCAACCACTACGAACCCCCGCGATCTGTGTAATCTGTGAAATCTGTGGCAAAAAATAGAACGTCGGCCGCAACCACACACAGAACGTCCCCCCAATAGAGGCCACCCATGATCCCCGGTGAAATCATCACAGAGAACGGCAGCATCGAACTCAACAGCGCGCGCCGCACGCAAACGATCTCGGTCGCCAACACGGGCGACCGACCCATTCAAGTGGGCTCGCACTATCACTTCTTCGAGACCAATGAAGCGCTGACCTTTGCCAGGGCGAGCGCACGCGGCATGCGTCTGAACATCGCCGCCGGCACTGCAGTGCGATTCGAGCCAGGTCAAACGCGAACCGTTGAATTGGTCGACATGGCTGGAAGCCGTGTTATTTATGGCTTTCAGGGCAAGGTAATGGGCGCGCTCACCGCTCTAAAAGCCGTCAAGCCAGCGGGGAGCAATAAGCCCACTGTGAAGCCCGCAAGCAAACCCGCCGCCAAAAAACTAGCGAAGCAACCAGCGAAGAAAGCTGCCAAAAAATGACTTCACTCTCACGCAAAGCCTACGCCGAAATGTTTGGCCCAACGACGGGCGACCGGGTTCGTTTGGCCGACACAGATTTAATGATCGAAGTCGAACACGATTTCACAACCTACGGCGAAGAGGTCAAATTCGGCGGCGGTAAAGTGATCCGCGATGGCATGGGGCAATCGCAATTGCCCGCATCGAAAGTCGCCGACACCATCATCACCAATGCGCTCATCATCGACGCCAAGCTCGGCATCATCAAAGCCGACATTGGTTTGAAAAACGGTCGCGTGTGGAAGATCGGCAAAGGCGGCAACCCCGACATTCAGCCCAACGTCACCGTGCCCGTGGGCGCCGCCACCGAAGTGATTGCGGGCGAGGGCATGATCGTCACAGCGGGCGGCATCGATTGCCACATCCACTTCATCTGCCCGCAGCAAATCGAAGAGGCACTCTCTAGCGGCGTCACTACGATGCTCGGTGGCGGCACCGGGCCCGCTGCGGGAACGAGCGCAACGACCGTCACGCCGGGCGTGTTTCACATGCGGGAGATGCTTCGCGCTGCGGATGCGTTTCCGATGAATTTAGGTTTCACGGGCAAGGGCAATGTCTCGAAGCCGATTCCGATTCAAGAGCAAATCGAAGCGGGCGCCATTGGCCTCAAACTCCACGAAGATTGGGGCACCACGCCCGCCGCGATCAACAATTGTTTGAACGTGGCCGACAAGTACGATGTGCAAGTAGCGATCCACTCTGACACCTTAAACGAATCAGGTTTCGTGGAAAACACCATCGCCGCGACCAAGGGCCGAGGGCTCTGCGCGTTTCACACCGAAGGCGCGGGCGGCGGACATGCACCCGATATTTTGCGTGTGATCGGAACGGATAATTTCTTGCCATCGTCAACCAACCCGACGATGCCGTACACGGTCAACACCATCGACGAGCATCTTGATATGT
>JAAFHR010000182.1 GCA_013298455.1 Betaproteobacteria bacterium
CTGCAAACCCTCGGGATACAAGCGATCCGGCGTGTAGTTGGATGTCATCACAAACACGATGCCGTTGTCAAAACAATGCGACAGCAAGCGCCCGAGAATGATCGCGTCGGCGATGTCGCTCACATGAAATTCATCGAAGCAAATCAAGCGATAGCGCTCAGCCAACCGCTCAGCCACTGCCACTAGCGGATCGGCCTCGTGCTTCAAGGTCTTGAGCTCTTCGTGCACGCTGCGCATAAACGCATGAAAGTGAATGCGCGTTTTGCGGCGGATTTTGGACGCGCCGTAAAACGTGTCCATCAAAAGCGATTTGCCACGCCCCACGCCGCCGAAGAAATAAACGCTTCGCGGTACAGTCGGCTTCGAGAAAACGCGGCCGATCAGCGACGCGCGTTTGTTGCGAAACGCAGTGAGCTCATCATTCAGCCGAGCCAATCGCTCGGCAGCACGCTGCTGCGCGGCGTCCAGCGTGATGCCGCGTTCGGTGCAAAGTTTTTTGAGGGTAGGGAGCATCGGACGTGCCCCCTCTCCCGCGCGCGGGAGAGGGTTGGGGTGAGGGTGCCTGCGGAGGAGCGCCAAACGTGGCGTCAAAACTCACCCGCGAGCACCCTCACCCCTAGCCCCTCTCCCGCCCGCAGGCGAGGGGAATACCTAGAAATTCAACGTCCGCTTATCCACCGCCAAGGCCGCCTCTTTCGTGGCCTCGGAGAGCGTGGGATGCGCGTGGCAAATGCGCGCGATGTCCTCAGACGAGGCGCCAAACTCCATCGCCATCACGCCCTCGGCAATCAGCTCCGATGCGACCGGCCCGATCACATGCATGCCGAGCACTTTGTCGGTTTTGGCATCGGCCAGAATTTTCACCATGCCGTCGGTGTTGCCAAGCGCCCGCGCCCGGCCGTTGGCCATAAACGGGAACGAGCCCGATTTGTAAGCCACGCCGGCAGCCTTGAGCTGCTGCTCAGTCTGCCCCACCCATGCGATCTCGGGCGACGTGTAGATGACCCACGGCACGCAGTTGAAATCGATGTGCGGATGCTGACCGGCAATACGCTCGGCCACGGCAACACCCTCTTCTTCGGCCTTGTGTGCGAGCATGGGCCCACGCACCACGTCGCCCACCGCCCACACGTTCGGCGCGCTGGTTTTGCAATCGCCGTCGACGGCGATAAAGCCGCGTTCGTCGAGCTTCACGCCACCCGCCTCGGCGTTCAGGCCATTGGTGTTGGGCGTGCGGCCGATCGATACGATGAGTCGGTCAAACGTCGCGTTTTCAGTCTTGCCGTCGGCTGTGGTGTATTCCACGCTCACATTGTTTTTGCCCGGTTTGATCGCGCCAACTTTCACCCCGAGCGAAATTTTCAAACCCTGCTTGGTAAAGAGTTTCAGCGCCTCTTTCGCAATCGATTCATCGACCGCGCCGAGGAAGTTGGGCAAGCCCTCGAGCACCGTGACATCGCTGCCCAATCGCCGCCACACCGAGCCCATTTCCAAGCCAATCACGCCCGCACCGATCAAGCCGAGCTTCTTGGGCACCTCACCAACTTTGAGCGCGCCGTCGTTCGACAAAATCAATTTTTCGTCAAACGCCGCCCCCGGCAAAGCACGCGCATTCGAGCCCGTAGCGATGATGATGTGTTTACCGGCGATGCTGGTTTTAGCGGGTTCGCTCACGGCGATTTCGTACACACCGTCTTTCGCAGCACCAGCAAACGAGCCGCGCCCATGAAAAAACGTCACTTTGTTTTTCTTAAACAAATACAAGATGCCATCGTTGTTCTGCTTCACCACCGCATCTTTGCGGGCGAGCATTTTCGGCACATCCATCTTCACGCCAGACGCCGTAATGCCGTGATCGGCAAAGTGGTGCATCGCATGATCGTAGTGCTCGGAGGATTGCAGCAATGCCTTGGAGGGAATGCAGCCCACGTTGGTGCATGTGCCCCCGGGCGCAGGCTTACCCGCCGCGTTTTTCCATTCGTCGATGCAAGCCGTTTTGAAGCCCAGCTGCGCTGCACGAATGGCAGCCACATAGCCACCGGGGCCGCCGCCTATCACGATTACGTCAAATTGATCCATAGTTTTTTAGTCGCCATTTGGCGAGTTTCCTTTTTGCAATTCGTAGGTTGGGTTGCTAAACCCTACAAATGATTTCCGTCGCTGCGTTGGGGCTGCGAACCGGGCAGTGTCTACGCCGCCGTTGCCTTCACATGCCGAGCAATTTCTACAGCACCTCTGAGTGCGGCGTTCAGCTCAGCGGCGTTGGCGAAGAGCGGCAACAAATCAGCATCAATTTCAACGAGCCGCTTGGCTCGCATCACACGTTCGTAATAAAGCCCCCGAACGGCGGTGCCGTTCGCGATGGCACGGTCGATGTCCTCGCTGTAATCGTCTTTCATCTCGTCAATTGCTTCGTTCATAGCGTTGCCTTTCCGAAAGTGTTGCTCGTCGCGCCGATACGATACGGAGTCGCTCGCCACGATCCAGATTTACAACCAGCAGTATGCGCGAGTTCGCAGAGTACCCAATCGTGTGCAGTCTGTTTTCAGACTGTGAATGTTCGAGAACGGGAAAATTCAATGCATTCACATCGCTAAAGACCGTGGCCGCTTCGGCGAAAGTAACGCCGTGCTTAGCCAAATTCGCCGCCGCTTTGTCGTCATCCCATTCAAAATTCAATTTCTCTCCATATCAACGCTGCGGTGGGCACGGGGTGCCCACCCTACCTGGCTGGGCTCAACGTTTCGAAATCTCATAGCCAACGGATCCTCTTCGGTAGACATACGCGCCACCAGTCACGTCGTTTTTGCAGAGGAAATTCACGTCGTTAACGATCTCCACGCGACACGTCAAATACGACGCGCCCCCAGGGGCTGCAGTGCCATTGACTCGATCTAGTCGGCGCTTAAACAAACCATCGGTTACAAACCATTCACCGTCAAGCTGAAACTCTTCGAGTGCACCCGTTGATCTTTTCACCTTCTCGATGGCAGTCCATGTTTTGTCTATGCGATAAACCGCTACGGAGGACACCGGTTCGGCGCTGCCAACGACTGCGTCACCTATCCATGCCCCAAGAATCGTATCGCGCAACTTCCGGTCTACTTCACTCAATGGTGGATCGCCGCATCCCGCAATGAAAACAGCAAGAATGAGCCCCCAGTAGCGAATTCCTCGAGGACTCATCACAAATCCAACAACAACCGCGCCGGATCCTCCAACGCATCCTTCATCGCAACGAGAGCGAGCACCGCTTCACGCCCATCAATAATCCGATGGTCGTAGCTCATGGCGAGGTAGTTCATCGGACGCACAACGATTTGTCCATCAACGACGACGGCGCGATCTTTTGTTGCATGCACACCAAGAATTGCGCTTTGTGGCGGATTGATGATCGGCGTTGAGAGCATCGAACCGAAGGTGCCGCCGTTGGAAATCGTGAATGTGCCGCCGGTCAATTCTTCGATGCCGAGCTTGCCTTCGCCTGCGCGTTTACCGTAGTCAGCGATTTGCTTTTCGATCTCGGCGATGCTCATTTGATCGCAATCCCGGAGGATCGGGACGACCAAGCCGCGCGGTGAGCCGACGGCGATGCCGATGTCGTAGTAGCCGTGATAGACGATGTCGTTGCCATCGACGGATGCGTTGACGACTGGGTACATTTTCAACGCGTGTACGGCGGCTTTGACGAAGAAGCTCATGAAGCCGAGCTTCACGCCGTGCACTTTTTCGAACTTATCTTTGTAGGTGGTGCGCAAATCGATCACGGGTTTCATGTTGACTTCGTTGAACGTCGTCAAGATAGCAGCGGTGGATTGCGATTGCACCAGACGCTCAGCAACGCGAGCCCGGAGGCGCGTCATCGGAACGCGTTGCTCAGGGCGATTGCCCAGCGGCACGGTGACGCGGGGGGCTGTAGGCGCGGCCCCGGACGCGCTCGGGGCTGCCACGGCTTGCGCGGTCAGGCCCGCGCCTCCAGTGGCTTTCGCTTCGGTGGCGGCAATGACGTCGCCCTTGGTGATTCGGTCGCCGCGGCCCGTGCCCTGCACGCTTGCTGGATCGATGCCCTGATCGGCCATCATTTTTTTGGCGGCGGGGAGCGCGGTGGAGGCGTTTGCGATAGGCGCGGAATGGGCTGCGCCCTGCGTTGCAACCGGTTGCGCGGCCGGGTTCGCGCCTACAGCGGAGGCACCTGCTTTCGCTTCGGTATCAATGACGCCGAGCACCACGCCCGACGTAACCGTGGCACCCGATTGAATCTTGATTTCAACGAGCACGCCGTCGCCCTGCGCGGGGGTTTCTAAAACAACTTTGTCGGTTTCGATGTCACAGAGGTTTTGGTCACGCTTCACGGCTTGGCCGGGCTTGACGTGCCATGCAGCGAGCGTGCCCTCGGGGGTACCTTCGGCGAGTTGGGGAACTTTGATTTCGATCAACATGATTAATTCGCTTCTTCGTGTGTGCTTCGTAGGGTGGGCACCCCGTGCCCACATGGTTTGTATTCGGTGAGTCTTGGTGGGCAGAGGCTGCCCACCCTACGTTTTTCGTCTAGCGCGGTAGCGCGTTCGTCATTGGTCTTTCGTCCTGACGAATCAAAGATTCGTCAACATTTGTCCTGTACCCAGCTTGTCAGAAAACGCGCTTTCAACCAGCTCGTTTTGCTGCTTGGTGTGCCAGCTCATGTAGCCCACAGCGGGAGAGGCGCTAACGACACGACCCGCGTAGAGCAACACTTGCTCCGCCTTGATGTCGCTTCGGAAATACGCCATCAAGCGATACCACGCGCCTTGGTTTTGCGGTTCTTCTTGACACCACACGACTTCGTGCGCGTTAGGGAATTTCTTGAGCTGCGCTTTGAAATCCTCGTGGGGGAACGGGTACTGCTGCTCCAAACGAATGATCGCAACGTCTTTGAAATCGGCGTTTTTGCGACGGTAGTCGAGTAGGTCGTAGTACACCTTGCCCGAGCAAACGATGACTCGTTTCACGTTTTTCGCGACGACTTTATCGACCTCACCGATCACGGTTTGGAAGCTGCCATCGGCCAACTCTTCGAGCGAGCTCACGGCTTCTTTGTGACGCAGCAGTGATTTCGGCGTCATCACAATCAAGGGCTTGCGGAACTTCCGGATCATTTGCCGACGCAGCATGTGATAGCACTGGGCGGGTGTTGATGGAACGACGACTTGCATGTTGTGCTCCGCGCAGAGCTGCAAGAAGCGCTCTGGTCGCGCGGAGCTGTGCTCGGGGCCCTGGCCTTCGTAACCGTGCGGCAACAGCAGCGTTAGGCTGCAAACCCGGCCCCACTTCACTTCGCCCGAGCTGATGAATTGATCGATCACCACCTGTGCGCCGTTGGCGAAGTCACCGAATTGGCCTTCCCACAACACAAGCTCGTTGGGCTCGCTCGTGGAGTAGCCGTATTCGAAGCCCATCACCGCCTCTTCGGAGAGCAATGAGTCGATGACGACGTAGTCCTTTT
Organism: Betaproteobacteria bacterium; assembly: GCA_013298455.1. GTDB lineage: Bacteria > Pseudomonadota > Gammaproteobacteria > Burkholderiales > Casimicrobiaceae > Casimicrobium. The sequence goes on from JAAFHR010000182.1 coordinate 5,483, forward strand.
GATTCGGCTTAATGTGTTGCAGCGGGATGTAGCTGCCGCTGTCCCACTTCTCACGGTTTTGATCGTGATAGACCGCGTGACGGTGCGAGAAGGTGCCGCGGCCGCAGTCTTCGCCCGAGAGGCGAATACCAACGTCCTCGTTGATCAGCGTAGCGTACGCAAGGTTTTCCGCCATACCCCAATCGAGCGACTGTTTGCCCTCGCCCATCGCGGTGCGATCAGCGATGACCTTTTCAACGCGCGAATGAACCTTGAAGCCCTCTGGCAGCGTGACCAATTTTTTCGCAAGCGTTGTGAGCGTTGACATCGGCACGGTGGTGTCGCACTCATCATCCCATTTGCGATCTTTGAATTGCGCCCAGTCTTGTTGGTATGGCGCAACGTAGTTCGACAAAATCGTTTTGTTGGTGTGCGTGCCTTTGTCCATTGCGGCACGATAAATCGCCACGTATTCATCAGCCTCACCGGCTTTGATCACGCCCTGCGCTTCGAGTGCCTTGGCGTAGAGCGCACGGGTGCCGGGATGTTGATGAATTTTTTTGTACATCAAGGGCTGGGTGACCATCGGCTCGTCTTGCTCGTTGTGCCCGAGCCGACGGAAACACACCAAATCGATGAACACATCTTTGTGAAAGATCGTGCGGTAATCCATCGCGATTTCGGTGACCAGCAAACAGGTTTCTGGATCATCGGCGTTAACGTGAAAGATAGGCACTTCGGCCATCTTGGCGATGTCGGTGCAGTAGAGCGACGAGCGCACGTCGCGCGGATCACTGGTGGTGAAACCAATCTGATTGTTGATCACGATATGCATCGTGCCGCCGGTACCGTAATGGCGGGTTTGCGAGAGCGCGAGTGTTTCTTGCACCACGCCTTGACCCGCAACTGCCGCATCGCCGTGGAGCAAAATGCCCATGACCTGCTTGCCCGTTTTGTCGCCGCGGCGGTGCTGACGAGCGCGCACAGAGCCCGTGACCACGGGGTTCACAATCTCAAGATGCGAAGGGTTGAACGCGAGCGTAATATGCATCGGCCCACCCGGCGTGGTGATGTCGCTCGAAAAACCCTTGTGATACTTCACGTCGCCCGCTGACAAACTGGTGTCGTACTTGCCTTCGAATTCAGCAAACAAATCAGCCGGCAATTTGCCAAACGTGTTGACGAGCACACCCAGTCGACCGCGATGCGCCATGCCGATCACGGTTTCTTGTACGCCCGAAGCACCCGCGCGTTGCAGCATGTGATCGAGGATTGG
>JAAFHR010000184.1 GCA_013298455.1 Betaproteobacteria bacterium
CGGTGCGCGAAGTGACAGGTGTGCCGATCAAGTTTGCGGGTGTGAGCGAGAAGCTTGACGGCCTGGAAGCGTTCGACGCCGAGCGCATGGCCAGCCGAATTTTGGGCATGGGCGATGTGCTGGCGCTGGTTGAAGCCACGCAAAAGGCCGTCGATTTGGAATCGGCGCAAAAGCTCGCGGCCAAGGTCAAGAGTGGCAAAGGTTTCGATTTGGAGGATTTCAAACAGCAAATCGGCCAAATGAAAAAAATGGGCGGCATGCAGGGATTACTCGACAAAATGCCCCACGAAATTCAAGCGGCGGCCGCCAAATCCGGCGGCGTTGACGAAAAGCAGGTCGGCCGTATGGAGGGCATCATCAATTCGATGACCGCTTACGAGCGGGCAAAGCCCGAGCAAATCAAAGCGTCTCGAAAGCGCCGCATCGCCGCTGGCGCGGGCGTTCAGGTGCAAGAGGTCAATCGTTTACTCAATCAATTCGAGCAAACGCAAACCATGATGAAGAAGTTTTCCCAAGGCGGCATGGCCAAACTGATGCGTGGACTCGGCGGCATGCCCGGCATGGGCGGACTGAAGGGCAAGTTTCCGGGAATGCGCTAGATTAAAGGCTTTTTGTCTAAACGTCCCTTGAATAGAGGGCTAAAGATAATTCTGTGGATAATCCATAATTGCTTTTTCTCCTCTTAACCCCAATTGCAAATTGGCGTTCGTTCAGTAAGCTGGCAATAACACGCTCAGTTTGTCAGCCTGAAAAATCAAACCACCTAGAGCGCACATTCAGCCCGGCGCGGCTTATAATGGCAGGCTTTCCCTAATTTTCTGACAGAACAATTCCATGGTCGTTATTCGTTTAGCTCGCGGCGGCGCAAAAAGCTCGCCGTTCTTTAATATCGTTGTTGCCGATTCCCGCAATCGTCGCGATGGTCGTTTCATCGAGCGCCTCGGCTTCTACAACCCGGTGGGTAAAGAAGGTGCTGAAAACGTGCGTATCGCTCGTGAGCGCTTGAATTACTGGGTTGGCAAGGGTGCGCAGATGTCTGACACCGTTGCGCGTTTGGCGAAAAAGCTGCCCGTAGCAGCAGCGTAATTTTTCGCTCAACTGAGCGCGTCGATTCATTCATAGATTGATTCTGGGATGAATGCCGCCGCCCACATGATCGCTCTGGCCAAAGTAGGCCGCCCGTACGGCCTCACCGGTGCGATGCATGTGTATCCGTTTTCCAACGATTTCACCACGCTCAAACGTGCGAAATCGTTGATGATTGGCGCTCGCGAATACACCGTCAACACCATGCGAAATCATGGTGACGCGCTGGTGATGACGGTCGAGGGCGTCAATTCGCCCGAGGCTGCGCAAACGCTCACCAACGCCGAAATCAAAGTCGATCGCGCGCTCTTTCCAGCGCTGCCCGAGGGCGAGTATTACTGGATTGATTTGGTCGGTTTGACTTGCACCAATGGCGACCGAGTGTTCGGCGAAATCGTTGAAGTGTTTGAAGCGGGCGCGCATCCGATTTTGCGCGTTCGGCCTGCTGCTTCGGTACCGTCAGCGCTGCCAGAATCCGCAGATGCGCTGGTGAAAACGGGCAAAACTGGTAAACCACCCAAAGCCGTCGAAGACGAGCTCATCCCATTCGTAGACGCCATCGTTCGTTCGGTGAGCCTGAGCGAACGCCGCGTTGATGTTGATTGGGCGGGGCTTGATTGAGCGAAATCCGCGCTTCCGACTCTGATCCTTTGGCTGCTGCTGAAGCTGCCCCGGCGGCGCATATCCCAGCCGTCAGCGTCATCGCCGCGTTTCCCGAACTGGTCGAACAGGCTTGCCGAGTTGGCGTGACCGGACGTGCGCTAGAGCGCGGCCTATGGCGTTTTCAGGGCTTTTCACTGCGTGATTTCGCGACCGACGCGCGAAAAACCATCGATGGCCGACCCGCTGGCGGCGGCCCGGGCATGGTGTTGATGCCCGCGCCGCTTCGCGCAGCGACCGCAGCAGCGCGCGCTTGGCACGGTGGCCAAACCAAGGTCATTTTGCTGAGCCCCGACGGAGAGCGGTTGGATCAGAAGTTGGTTGAGAAACTCGCCACAGAGCCCCACACCACGTGGGTTGCAGGCCGTTACGAAGGACTCGACCAGCGCTGGATCGATGAATGCGTCGACATGACCGTCTCGATCGGCGATTACGTCATTTCCGGCGGCGAGCTCGCGGCAGCGGTCGCAATTGACGCCATGGTTCGGCTGCTGCCGGGCGCGCTAGGCGACAGCGAATCTGCTGTCACGGAATCATTCAGCGGCCAGCTTTTGGACTGGCCACAGTATGCGCTCACTAACGCCGCCGGAAACGCCGACATTCCGCCCGTACTTTTAGGCGGAAATCACGCGCTCATCAATCGCTGGCGGCGAGAGCGGGCGCTAGAAAAAACCGCCCTACGCCGCCCTGACCTGCTGCAATCTGCCCAACTCAGCAAGGCAGACCGCGATTATTTGAGCAAACTCGCGCTATAATCGAAGGCTTTTCTGGCGCTTCTTTGATGCGCTGGAGAATGCTGATGTGCCTTCGCGGCCAACGCCTTGTTGTCAAAACTCGTGCTTTGGAAGATGCGTCGATCAGGTCGGGAATTTTGTTCGTTTGCACCAACGAAATTCATCGACAGCACCGCTCAGATCAAGCCTTAAATTCAACAACAGCTACCAAGGAAATATCAATGAATGCATTGATCAAGCAGCTCGAGCAAGAAGAAATCGCTCGTCTCAACAAAACCATTCCGGTCTTCGCCCCAGGTGACACCGTGATCGTCAACGTTAACGTCGTCGAAGGCGAGCGCAAACGCGTTCAGGCCTACGAAGGCACCGTGATCGCCAAGCGCAATCGCGGCCTCAACAGCTCGTTCATCGTTCGAAAAATTTCTAACGGCGAAGGCGTCGAGCGTACGTTCCAGTCCTACTCGCCACTGATCGCTTCGATCGAAGTTAAGCGCAAAGGCGACGTTCGCCGCGCCAAGCTCTACTACCTCCGTGATCGTTCCGGCAAATCGGCACGTATCAAAGAAAAGCTCGCTCATCGCACCACCACGGCGTAACCCTTCGTCGTGTTGTGTCAAAAACGGCTCTTCGGAGCCGTTTTTTGTTTCCGCCGCCCTGATCGGTTCAATCGACGGTGCATCGCGATATAGTTGTCGCCTTGAATTAGTGCGCACACTCTTCGGCTCAACTCGCGGTCATGCAATCGAATCTTTATGAAGCCTTGGGCGTCGAGCCCAGTAGCGACACCCCCGCGATTCGCGCCGGACTTCGCGCCGTGCTTCGACGATTTTGGGCGGCACCACGAGACGCCTCGGGCGACAGCGAAGAGGCGGTTCGTTTTGTCGCCTTGGCCGCGGCGATCCTCACGGACCCGGCGCAACGTCGCGCCTATGACGACGCCGCAATGCCCTCACAAATGCAGAATCCGTGGCGGGCAATGTCACCCCCCAATGTGCCCGCCGACGGCGCGATTTCGCTTGGGCTTGATGTCAATGCCGCCTTGTCAGTCCGCGAAAATCGGCGCGCGGAGCCGGGTCTGTTGCCTACGGTTTCGGCGCTCGCCCGTTCGCTGCCTGAGCCGTCGCATTGGGCGAGTGCCTACGTTTTCGCGGCCACCGCGCTCGCATTCACCTTGCTCGTCGGTACAGTGTTTTGGGTGGCCATTGGTAATCAGATGCAGCTGCTCACGGCGCTCGGGCTGGCGATCGTGGCGGCCGCGCTTTCGGTCGGCGTGGCTTCCCGAGTGCGCAGCGAAGCCCCGGATCAGAGTGCGCCCTCGCTGTCTCGGCTTTCGATCGTCAAATGGCGTCGTGAAAGCTCGATCTTCATGGGTACGCCCCCGCCACAGCAAGACACCGCTTGGATCTTTCGCCTACGTTTAATGGAGCTCACGCGAAGCGCGGCGGGCTTCACCACACTCACCAACCTCGGAGCGCGTGTTCTGGGGCGCTCCGCAGACTATGGCTTGTTGGCACTGCTCGCGCTTGCCGTCTTAAGTGCGATTCATTGGTTGGTGCCACAGAGTGCCGCCGTGCTCTCCTTGCTGCGCTCGCCACTCTGTTTCCCAACGCTGATCGTTTTGGCCGGCGTCGTTTGGGATGCACTGTGGTTGTCGAAGTACCGGATTACGCCGGGTCGATGGTTGGTCGGCGCGGTGGTCGTGAGCGGTGTGACCGAAACGGCTTATGGTGACGCGCCGCCCGGGTTTCGCGTCATTACCCGAAGAGCTTGGCATCACGCCGTCAGCGCGATGGCGCTGGGCATCGTCCCGATTGCGCTGTGGTTTTCAAAGTCGCGTTGGACGCGGCTCAAGCACGCCGAGGGCAGCTGGGAAGCGCAGTCAGACTCCGTGGTGCTAACTCGGCCAACGCCGCTCGCGCTCCGCGCCGCTGCGGCCGCGATCGCGGTGGCGGCGCTTGTGCTGCTTTTCAATCAATGGGTTGCCGATGCGGCCGTCGCAAAAAGTTGGCTGTCTCGCACGTGGCAAACGGCGAGCAGAGAGGTGAGTGAGCTCGGCACAGAGCTCAAAAAATCCACGCCCATAATTGCGTCGGTTCCGAGCGGTTCGTCCGGGCAGCCAGCACCGACTGAGGCCGCACCTGCGGCGCCGATGGCGGACACAAAGGCAGCTGAGACGCCAGCCGTTCGCGCTCCACAGCTCATCAAGCCTGCACCGCAGCCCAGTGCAGCCGCACCGAGCGCTGAAGACGCTCAAGCGCGCGCCGTGCAGGAGCGGCGCGCCCGGATCGATGCGATTTCCGCGCAAGCTGCTCGCGCCCGGCAAAACGGCAATTACGCCGGGCTTCAGGGCGCGTGTCAGCGTTGGACGGAAGATCAGCCTGCGAGCGCGGCAGCGTGGCGGTGCTTGGGTTTGGCGAAATTTCAAGCGGGTGCGGGACGGGATGCGCTCCCTGCGCTGCGTCAGGCGCTCAAGCTGGAGCCCAACGACGCTGACGTTGAATCAGCGATTTTGCGAACGTTGCGGCCGTGATGTCGCCACTGTTGGCGGCGACAGCGGCTTTGCGGGCAACTACTTCCGGCGCAGCAAGTAAGTAAACGTACCGTCGTTGACGCTTTGCTCAACCAACGCGTTGCCCGTCTGACGAGAAAACGCCTCGAAATCTCGCTGCGATGCTGGGTCGGTGGCGACAACTCGCAAAATCTGCCCGCTCGTCATATCGTTCAACGCTTTTTTGGTGCGCAAAATGGGCAACGGACAGTTGAGCCCGCGCGCGTCGACTTCTTTGCTGACAGATTCAGTGGTGGTCATGATGGGTGTCAAAAAAATGGCAGCAATGAACTTCGCCGCGTCGCCTCAATTTTAAGCGGGATACGATGATCTAGCGAGCGTGATTGTCGTTTTCCAGCGAGCAGAGGGCGAGCTAGTCTAGGTATTCAAAGAGTCGCACCACGCTTCGCACGCCGCTCGTCGTGCTGGCGAGTTGGCTTGCAGCGTCCGCTTCGGCGCGGCGCACGATGCCCATTAAAAACACCACACCTGCCTCAGTCACTACCTTGACATGATTGATCTGGAAGCGGTTGGCCTCTAAGAAGCGTGTCTTCACGAGCGCCGTCAATCGCGTGTCGTTACTGACCGCCAAGACGCCCGCCAGCGGCCCGACCACGAGTTCATTGTGAATCCGCGTAATCTTGCCAGTGCTTCGAACTTCTTCTTCAACCTGTTGCTTCAGCGCTTCCGAGCCCACTTCGCCGCTGATCAACACGTGCAAGTTGTAGCTAGTGATGTTGATATGAACCTGCGAGCCGAAGCGCGACTTAACCTTGAGTGTGGCGCGATTTTCGATGTTTTCATCATCAATGAAAACGCCCGTGGAGCGCCGATCTTCGGTCATCGCGACTGCTGCCACCGCACCGCCAATCACGATAGGCGCGCAGCCCGATGTCGCAAACAGCGCTGCAAGCCCCATGGCGGCCAACGCGGTGCGTGTGATGATCGTGAACGTGGGTTGTGTCATGCGCCGTCTCCCAATAAAAGTGAATCGATGGCATCGGCGAGCGCGTGGATAGCGATTCGCTGAAGCTCCAGTAGTCGGATTATGCGTTGCTCATCAAACCAAATCACGATATCTGATTCCTTTCGCACCGCCGCCACGACTTCATCGCGCATCTGGCCAAACCAAATCACGGCAATGGATCGCTCCTGTGCGACTGCGGCGAGCGCATCGAGTTCCGAGCGAGCGCATCCCGAAGCGAAAACAACGAGCACGTCGCCCGCCTGGCCAAGCGCCTGCAGCGCGATGAGCGAAGCGCTTGCCGCGCCCTCTGCGTTAGCAATGGGCAAAGAATTTAGGCGAAACGCAGGCAACGCGGGGCGACTTTGTTCGAGTTGACCGAGCATTCTCGCTACCAACGCATCGCCGTCGCCGCGATGCAAGTGGTCCGCAAACACCAAGAGCTTATGGTTTTGCAAAAAGCATTGCACGATTCGGTCTGCTGCGAGCGAAACGCCCTGCGCTAACGCCTCACCCTGGCGCATCGCCGATTGCGCCGCTGCTGCGAAATGCGAGCTCACCAGCGCTGCGGTCGCGTCGAGTTGTTCATCCGAATTCATTGCAAAATGTTTTTCATCCAAGCGGGTTCGATTAAGCGCGATGCCGCAGCACTCTCAAAGACCACCGCGTCAATTCGACAAGGCGGCACAGTCTTGAGTGTCGAAAGGTACACCGCTGCGCTCGCACTGAGCTTCTCAAGTTTTG
>JAAFHR010000183.1 GCA_013298455.1 Betaproteobacteria bacterium
CGACGCTTTACCGTCGACCGAGTAGCTCAAATCCAAGTCGCCTGACACCGCGTGTACGCCCAGCGCCATCAGGGAACCCGCGAGCGCAAACAGGCGCACCGCACAAAGGCCAAGGCGCGCTGCGGTCGGAATGAGTTGCGTAAAAAACATGCGGTTCCCTCAATGTGTTCAGTGTGTGATCAGACGCTATTCTGAAGTAAAGGCGTCATCGGTGGTGACTTAGCGACAAGTAACTGCTTACGCTGCCGCGCGAATGGAGATCACCACACCGATTTCACGCCCCGGAGTGATCTAGCGCGGGCTCCAGCGCGTCGCTTCAGGCGTCGAAGTTGTTAGCGGGTAGTTGGCGATCCGATTTTGCGCTGATCACGCCTTTGACTTAACGAATGCCTAACGTGTCGCTTTGGCTGCGTTGCGCCGCTCGTGAATCGTCGCCGGCAGGCCTAGGTTGTCTTCGTTATGAAGGGGAGCATCTCCGTGTTTCGCAAAATTTTCATGATGTGCGCGCTAATGCTCGGTATGACTAGCGTCGCGAGTGCCGTCACCGTGACCTTCAGCGCCGCAGGATCGCAACTCTGTGTTGGCGCGGCAGGCTGCGGCGTTGCCTCACAGACCTTGGGCAATATTCGCCTTGCATTCGTGGCGCGCCCGGCGCAAACAATCACCTTCACGGGCTCCACGTTCACGAGCTTCGGCCAACTCGTGGTCAGTTGCGTCGGCGGCGGAACGAGTTGCGCGGATCAGGATTTGAGCGCGTCTGCTGCGTATCTCTACATCAACATTGCGCAAACTTCACCAAGCGCTGGAAACTCGTCTTTTCTGGGCGGCCAGTTCGTGGGCGTCATTTCAGGGACGGCGAGTAACGCAAATATTCAATGGGCGAGCACTCCACAAGCGCGGATTGGCGTCATCCAATACAGAAGCACCAGTAATCCCGTGGGGCTCAACTCGCCGTCGTTTAATGGTGGCAGCATTGACGTCAATGCGCTCATCGACGACCTGACCGGTGTGAGCGTTACCCCGACGCTTTTCTACTCACCCGCGCCCAACGAGATCGTGATCGCACAATCAGTGTCGCGAGGCAATGCGTACGCGGCTGCGAGATGGAACATTTCATCGAGCGGTGCTGCCAATGACGGCAGCACCACGGTGAGCAATTGCGCCGTCACCAATCCCCTGTGGATCGGAGCCGGCATGAATACCCCAAGCGACGGCGTGTTCAACGCCTCGGTCACCAACGGCATTCTCAATGCGGTGTGCGAGCGCGGTTGGCAGCCAACCACCGCGAAACTCACGTGCACCGAAACCGCCTCACCCGGCACAGCCACCCAGCGCAGCTGGCCGCTCGTGTGCCCCTCGTTCATCACCGACGGCGCAGACATCGACGGTAATGGCAGCGTCAACGCCCTCACCGACGGCTTGCTCATCACCCGCTACCTACTTGGCCTACGTGGCAACGCCCTAGTGCAAGGCGCCATCGGCCCCGGTGGAACCCGAAACACAGCGGCATTGATTCAGCAGTATTTGCAGTTGTTGACGGGGCAGTAGTTGACCGGAGGGTGTGACTCGAAGCGGTTGCACCAATGCGACAGGTCTAACTACCTTCGGCGATCCCGCGAGTCGGAACTTCTGCGGGTATCCCACCTACGCGGGCTTCCTTGCGTCAGTCGTAGGGTGGAACGCTTGCGGTTCCACCGAATGCGTCCGGTGAATGACCGTCTTGGAAATGGCTTCGCCGAGTCTACGAGGCGGAACCGCGCGCGTTCCGCCCTACGAGCTGAAAGCCTTATTTTGTTTTGGGTGTGAGTCGTTTTATCCCTAAGGCCGACTATCCGGTTCAAATGACTTGTAGACCATATTTAATGGTGCTTGGAGCGCGAAGTTGTTCGCTAGCAACGCCGCCGCTGTGCCGTGAACCGTTGAAGAGGTCGCGAAATGACCGCCGCAGACGATGTGAGGATCAGTCATCCGCGATGGAAACACCTGCCGCCATGCTGTCAGTTGTTCGTCATGGACGCACCGAATTCAATTTGACCAGTTTGCTGAAACGTCTCGCAATCCCACTCGAGCGGGTAGGAAAGAAAATTGCCTTTGCCTATATCTTGAGCGCATCACAAAGAACCGGGGTACGCCATGATCGTCAAGAGAAATTTTCCAACCAAAGCGCTCTGCGCAGTATTGGCCTCAGCCATTGTCCTTCCGGGCTGTGCCTATCTGGCACCGCTTCATGCACCTAATACCGCCGTGGCTGTAAGTCCCTCGCTCCGCGTCAAGAGTGAGTCGACGCCTGAAAAGCCTTGTAAGGCCGTCGGATGCGTCGACGAGGCCATTGAATATGGGGAAGTTTGGCAGAAGCACTATTACCAGCTCGCGTCTCAAGATGTCGCGCTAGGCAGGCTGATTCCGTCGCCCATCATCCCCCTCTCGACGATTGCTGCCTACCGAGCAACAGGCGCAAAGCCAGATGTGCATCTTGCTCGCGGGTACGCGATGACGGCAGGCGCCCTATTCGTAGCCTCGCAGTACACCAATCTCTCTAAAGATGCGGGAATCTTTTTGGCCGGCGCCGAGGGACTATCGTGTGCATTGGAGAAAGCTCGACCCTTGGCGAGGCCAAGCGATGAGCTTGTCAAGGCCAAGGCGCAGTACCGGAAATTCGAGGCCGATCTGACAAAGGCGCAAGCGAAGTACACCGAGCTTCGGTTAAGTGAAGCGGTTCGAAGCCGCACCGACGGCAACAAAGACGGCTATGCTGCCGTGCAAGATCAGATCTACAGCCGGATTGATCGACGTCTCGCCTATTACGAACGAGTTCATACAACTGCGGGCCGCGCGCTCGAGGAGGTCGCAAGCGCAGGCGACCGCACGCGGAGTTTGATCGAGCAGATCGTTTTGCAAACCGCAACGGAGCTCGCAAAAGCGACCCCAGACCTAGACAAGCTCAAAACGGGCATCGCAGACCTGCCAGCTCTCGCCCAAGCGCTCGGCAGTATTCCAGAGGAAGAGCCAGCTACCTCGCCCCCTGCGGGTGGCGCAGGGCAAAATGCTCCGACTCCGACCCCGGCTCCGGCTCCGGCGGCCGCTTCCGCTCCTGCGCCGGCCGGAGTTTCAGCCGCCTCCGGTGCCGGTGGTGCGCCCGCTGCCTCTCCAGCGCCGCCAAATCCTCCCGCGACGTCGGGAAGCGAAAAGCACGCTGCTTCCGATACCGCCAAACAAGGCACTGCGGCGGAGAAGACAGCGGTTCGCAAGCCCGCGCGCCCTCAGGAGGTGAAGGATGCGCTGTCGCGCCTCGTGGCTATGCTCGAAGCCAATACAGGCGAGCTTTCGTTTTCCATTGGCGCGGATGGCGTGCTTGTTCAGGGAATGTTGACGCGACCCAAGTCCGAGGCCGAGCTGAAGGCGGTAAAAGCGGAGGCAGTGGCAGAGGCGAAAGCAAAGCTTGACGCCGCCACTAGGCAGGCCGAGCGTGCGAAGGAAATCACGGGATTCATTCACAAGATTCGAGAAAGCAAAGAGTTTGTCGATCTTCGCAGCGCACTGGCTTCGGCCGCAGAGAGTGCTCACGCGACTCGCTACCTACTTAAGTCGTGGGCAGATCCGAAAACAGTGACGGCAGGCTGCGATGATGGCGAAGCCAACAGCGCAGACACCTCGTTTGCCGTTACGCCGCGCCTAGATTCCAAAGTTCTCACCGTTGGCGAGCCGTTCAAGCTACTTGTTCGCAATGCGAGGCTGTTACCAATTGTTCGGCTCGCAGGAGAAAACACTGCGAACTTCGGTACAAGTATCGAGATTGATGGCGAAGCATTCGCCATCGTAGTGCTGGCGAAAAGCGAGGTGCCCGCTGCCAGCCCGGCTAGTTTGGTCATCGTTGGGCACAACGGCCGGCAGGTAAAGATCAACCTCAGCGCCAAGAAGAAATGAGCGCCGAGAGCCGCAGCCATATCCGCGAGAGGAGGTGCGCAACAGGGTCAAGCGCAATTGCGGTGATGACTTCAAATCGCCAAACGCATCCCTCAATGAATCGTGACCGACCGCTACGAAACGACACAACGCAACTGTTGTCACCCACTAAACCAAGAGGTATGAAATGAGCCAATGGCCACACCAAAGCGTCGTCGATGACTTTTACGGCGACCCACGCGGTAAGAACGGCGAGCCGAACCCCGCATGGGTCGAAGCAAACATCGTTCGACTGTCTACCCCTTGGGAGCTGGTAACAGCTTGGGATTTCCAACGAGTCAGTGCGATCCGAATCCACAAGAAGTGCAAGACGAGCCTCAATCGCGTGTTCGGGACGATTTGGGATGCATCCGGCCAATCACAGCAGAAAATAAATGAATGGGGAATGAATCTTTACGCTGGGGGCTTCAACTTTCGATTGATGCGTGGCGGAACGCGTCTTTCCATGCATAGTTGGGGATGCGCTGTCGATTTTGATTCGGCGCGCAACGGTTTCGGTGACGCAACCCCTAACTTTGCAAACATCCCCCAGGTTCGATCCGCCTTTGACGCAGAGGGATGGACTTGGGGAGGTACGTGGCGCAAACCAGACGGTATGCATTGGCAAGCTGCGGACGTATAGCGAATTCACTCAACGTCGCGAGGCGAGTGCTCAAAGGTACCCGTCTCGTCGCCACACGTCCGCGCCCTCCAAGTTCGCGCGAAATAATTGCCGAACTAATATGGGTAGGATATGCAGCCTGCGCCCGCCGATCGCGGCAAACAGGTGTTCTTCCGTTGCGGAAAACTGGTTGGGCACGGAATCCCCACCCTACCCGTCTGAACGAGCCAGCGAAGTTGCCGATTGCGCTGGTGAATCGAGCCGACCACTTGCATTTCCCGAACGAGTTGAGCGGCCCGTAAGGACGTTCGCGTCGGCACTCCGTTAGCGTTCAATGGGTTAAGGCTTTTTCCGTAGACGCCTTTATTTGTCTGTGCTTATCTCGATAAATCACGCTATTCAATAGTGCAGAAAAATGGACTGCAGCCCATATTTGTCATGGCGCGTTAGCGTCAAAGCGATGTGTCACTCATTCACCTCGGACAGGCGGTCCGACCAGCGAAGATAAAACAGAAGATATGGTTCTGCTATGTCTAGAACTTCACGTTCTTTGTTCCAATCAATTTGGCGCTCATTGGGGAATCGTTGTTGCGCAAGTTTGATCATGTGTTCGCAGCTACCGTGAATACTGCCTCCGGAGGGATGCTCGTCTACACAGATAGACTTTACGCGAGAGAGCAACTCGTCGTAAGAGAAGGAGAGTTTCGGGGGATCGGACGCTATCGCACGAAGAATCGCGCGATACACATCTCCCCGCTTGCCTTCGATCAATGCATAAACTTTTCGTTCTCTACCCCGCTCTTTGGGGCCACAATCTAGGACGTCGACCAACGATCGAAAGTCCATCGTCGTGGCCGCATCATTGAAGATCTCACTTAGTTCACTCGATGTAGGTGAAAGTGCTCTTAGTTGAGTTGTCCTGTCGCGATGGGAAAGCGTTCTGCACAATTGCAAACAGAGCGTTTGCATCAATTGGGGTGATCCAGCAGCCTCCACCGCTAACTTTTTGGTGTAGTCCGCAGCTAGTTCGGCATTCAGTGCAGCAAAGCCCTTGGCCGCAATTTTTTCCAGCTCTTCCATGGACCAATAGGTGAGGTCGATACCAGTAAATCGGCCTTGCATCTCTTGGTTCGCACGTATTGCATCGTCCGCGCGATTCATGACGGAAGCTACGCAAATTTTTATCCCAAGCCTAGCTGCCTCTTTGATGTCTTTCATTACTTCGATCTGGACCCCGGTGCCCATGTAATGAAAATCGTCAATGAGAACCACGAAGTCACTATCAGCTATCTCTTTTTCGACATCCTTCAGTCCTCTTCTGGTTCGCGACTCGCTCGTAGTCACTGACCTATCGCCTTTGGCGTCCAACTTAACGTTGCCCTCAACCTTTGCGACCAGCGGGACGCCACCACCGGCGGTCACCCCTGCTCCAAGCGTTATTGTGTTGGAGCTGGTGGAGCCGTGCGCTGCCGCTGAAGGCACATCCATCCAGTCCAGAATGCGTTCCCAAACGTCTGCGGCGCAAGCGACACCAGCACCCGTGACAACAATCAAGTTGTCTTTGCCAACGACGTTTTCGACCAAGACAGTCTTTCCTGACTTCGATGGCCCTGTTAACGAAACAAACTTCCCGCGCTCACTCGGCGCGTCGGCGAGCCGCGAAGCAAGCTTCGAGTCAGTCCTCTCGACGTATGTGTGCACAGGGTATGCGCCTGGCACGAATACATTCGCTGCGGATAGCTTCATGATCGCGATGCAGGAAGCATCACTCCCAACTCAAAGCCCCACCCGTCTGATACTCAATCACCCGCGTCTCAAAAAAGTTTTTCTCTTTCTTAAGATCCATCACTTCGCTCATCCATGGGAATGGATTCTCGGCCTTGTCGAACAAGGGATCGAGGCCGATTTGTTGGCAGCGGCGGTTGGCGATGAAGCGTAGGTATTCTTTGAACATCGGTGCGTTGAGGCCCAGGACGCCTCGGGGCATGGTGTCTTCGGCGTAGGCGTATTCGAGTTCGACGCCGCGCTTGATGAGGCTTTTGATTACGGTTTTGAAATCTTCGGTCCAGAGGTGCGGATTTTCCATCTTGATCGTGTTGACCAAGTCGATGCCGAAGTTGCAGTGCATCGATTCGTCGCGCAGGATGTATTGATACTGCTCGGCGGCGCCGG
>JAAFHR010000185.1 GCA_013298455.1 Betaproteobacteria bacterium
TGCCCGGCGAAGGCCAAGAGTCCGCCCAACGCGAAGAAAGCGATGAGCGCCGCTGCATGGGCGATCGACGCGCGTTTGCCCGCGATGAGCGCAACCACTACCGCGATCACCATCAAGCCTTCGATCAAACCAAAGCGAAACCATCGCCCCAACGCAGTCCAGTTGTAGGCAATGAAACAGATCAACGCGCTCGAAGCAACAGCTGCACCACCAACCACCGCTAAGCGCAGCAAGAACGTGTGCCACTGGCTAGCGTTGGGTGTGATGTCGAGGAGTTCGCGAGCACGGTGGAGCGTGTTCGCGTTGAGCGAACCGTTTCCAGCAAGCGCGCGAAGATCTTCGTCGTTGAGCGCTGCGTCTATGGGGTTAGTTGTTTGCATCGTGTTCCCGAAAGTTGGTGACATATTGCAATGATCGTGCGTCGTGGCGGTTTGCGTTGAATGGTGTCCCCGTAGTAGCGAATAACGCTACGCTCGGAATCGTTTGCTGCAGCTCAAAGCAAATTTGTCACCGCGTTAGGCGTTACCCACCCCGCCCAGCGGATGAATCTTGTCATACGCTTCCAAAAGCCGTTGATGCATCACACAACCCTGCATCGTCAGCCCCGGCGCTGAGAGCCCCATGAACCGATTTTCTTGCGCGATGAGGGCTTGCGCTTGCTTCACCACGTTCGCGCCGTAGAGCGAATCGAGCGCGCCCGTGTAGCTCTCCGCTGAGCCGATGTCATCTAAACCGAGGATGTTTTCAATGCAGGCGTAGACGATGCGGCGCTTGGGATCGAGCTGATCGAAATGGCGCACCCATTCGCAGCCTTCGAGCGTGGCGTCGCGATCACCGCAGGCCAGCGCCAGAAGCGTCTTGAGTTCGCCCACTCGAAGATCTGCCCACATCGAATCTGCATCAACGGCCATACCGATCAACAGTGGCAGCGGCCGCTGATCGGCGAGCTCGGATTCGTTCAATGTGTCAAGCAAATCGGCGCATTCGTCGTCATCTAAATCGGTGAGATTGAGCACGGCTTCGCGGAAATCGTTGGCGACGCTGTTGTTCTCGAAATCCAGATCATCGATGGGATAAATTTCTGACATGCCGGGCACCAAAATTCGGCAGCCGTACACGCCCAAATGCGTGAAATCCGCGACGTAGATATCAAAGCCGTCTTGATGAATTCGATCCACCGACCATGCGTAATCGTCAGCGGTGTTGGTCGCGAAATTCCAATCAACGAAGGGGTAGTCGGGCGTGTCGCCCAAGAACTGCCAATGAATCACGCCGCTCGAATCAACGAAATGAATTTCGATGTTGGTGGAGCTGGCGGTTTCCTCCAAATCAAAACCCGGCGCTGGAAAACCGGCGAGCGAATCGAGCGCGCGGCCTTGCAGCAATTCGGTGAGCGCGCGCTCCAGTGCCACTTCGAATCGTGGATGCGCGCCGAAGCTCGCGAAGCAGCCTTGATCTTCGGGGTGGAGCAGGGTGACGTTCATCACCGGATACTTGCCACCGAGTGACGCATCTTTCACGACGATGCCGAAGCCCGCAGCCCGGAGCGCTTTGATGCCCGCTTCGATGCGCGGAAAACGCGCGATCACCGCCTCGGGCACATCGGGCAAACAGATGCCTTCAGCAATGATGCGGCCTTTGATGTAGCGCTCAAAAATTTCGGAGAGTGCTTGCGTGCGGGCTTCTTTCATCGTGTTGCCCGCCGACATGCCGTTACTGACGTAAAGATTGCCGATGATGTTGACGGGGATGTAGCTCGTTTCGCCGTCGCGTTCACGAACGTAGGGAATGGCGCAGATGCCGCGCTCTACGTTGCCGGAGTTAAATTCGACGAGGGTTTGGCTGTCGATATCGCCATTGGGGTTGTAGAACTTATGGAGCGCCGGGTTGAGCATTGCGTTGGGCCAGCTGCCGTCTTTGTTGGGCGCGAACCATTTTTCTTGCGGGTAGTGAACGTAGGGGCGCGCTGCGATGGCGGGGCCCAAGTAGTAGTGTGTCCAGAAGTAATTCGTCGAGAGCCGTTCGATGTATTCGCCGAGTGCGCTGGCGCGACAGGCGAGCTCGGTTGCGCCCTTGCCGTTGGTGAATAGGAGCGGGCAATCGCGATCACGAATGTGCACCGACCAAATGCCGTCGACGGGATTGAGCCAGCTTTTCTCTTCGATATGAAAGCCCAAATCGAGAAGCTTGGCTTGCATCGTGGCGATGCTGGATTGGAGGGAGGCGTCTTTGCCGGGGATGAAATTTTCTGTGTTCATAAACGAGCATAGCGCACGTCGATAGGCCTCGCTTTCCGAGGTGAACCCAACCGATAGAATCGTTTCATGGCACAAGACCCCGACATTCAGACACTCCGCACACCGCCGCATTCGATTGAAGCGGAGCAATCGGTGCTCGGCGCATTGATTCTTGACAACAATTCGATCGATAAAGTCGCAGATTTGTTGCGCGCTGAGGATTTTTACAACGAAGGTCATCGGCTGATTTACGAACACATCAATCGATTAGCTGCCGACAATCACGCGGCGGATGCGGTCACGGTTTCCGAGAGCCTGCGCGCAGCCAGCAAGCTCGATTACGTGGGCGGTTTGGCCTACATCGGCGCGATTGCCAATGCGGTGCCGAGCGCGGCCAACGTGCGTCGTTATGCTGAGATAGTGCGAGATCGTTCGATCATGCGACGGCTCGCGGGTGTTGCGACCGAAATCGCTGAGGCCGCATTCAACCCCATGGGCAAATCGAGCGAACAACTCTTGGATGAGGCCGAGGGCAAGGTCTTTGAAATTGCTGAATCGGGCGATCGAAGTAAAGCCAACTTTGTGTCGCTCTCTGAGTTGAGTGCGCAAGCGATTGAGCGTGTTGAGGAGCTCTATCGCCGTGACAACACGTCGGATGTGACCGGTATCGCAACGGGCTACAAAGATCTGGATACGATGACGGCTGGCTTGCAGCGCGGCGATTTGGTGATCGTTGCGGGGCGGCCGTCGATGGGGAAAACTGCGTTTTCTTTGAATATCGCCGAGCATGTGGCGCTGCGATCAAAGTTGCCGGTGGCGGTGTTTTCGATGGAGATGGGCGCGCTGCAATTGGCAATGCGGATGATTGGCTCAGTCGGCAAACTCGATCAACATGTTTTGCGAACGGGCCGACTCACCGACGGCGACTGGACGAAGTTCACCGATGCCCTATCCCAGCTCGATTCCAGCCCGATGTACATCGATGAATCGCCGGGTTTAAATCCGTACGAACTGCGGGCCAGGGCGCGACGTTTGGCGCGACAAGTGGGCGGTTTGGGCTTGATCGTGATCGACTACATCCAGCTCATGAGCAGCACCAGCACGGGTGAAAATCGTGCGACTGAAGTATCGGAAATTTCACGTTCACTCAAGTCGCTCGCCAAAGAATTGCAAGTGCCGGTGATTGCGCTCTCGCAGCTGAATCGCTCGTTGGAACAGCGCCCGAATAAGCGCCCTGTGATGAGCGATTTGCGTGAATCGGGCGCCATCGAGCAAGACGCCGACGTGATTTTGTTTATCTACCGTGATGAGGTTTACAACCAAGATTCGCCCAACAAAGGCGTCGCTGAAATCATCATCGGCAAGCAACGTAACGGCCCGATTGGTACAGTGAACCTGACATTCCGTGGCGAATTCACGCGTTTCGAGAATTACGCCGCGACCGACAATTACATCAACAGCGGTCCGATTTCGCCGATTCGTTCGTCGACGCAAACGCCGCGATTTGGCGGTGAGTCTCCGTTTTAGAGACACTGCTAAGTCAACAGCTTACCGCTGTAGAGCCAATAGATGTATGGCCATTAGAGGGTTTTGTTGTACTTTTGAAGTAACCGTTTTTCAGTCGCAACCCCACAAATAAAAAGGGCTTCAAACGCTAAGTTTGAAGCCCTGATACCTCGCGCGAACTGTTTCGGTTAACTTACGCGGCGAGGGCTGCGTTGAGCGTTGCACTCGGACGCATCACGGCGTCCACCTTGGCCGGATCGGCGCGGTAATAGCCGCCGATGTCAGCAGGTTTGCCTTGCACTGCGGCGAGCTCCGCCACGATCTTGGCTTCGTTATCGGTGAGCTTCTTGGCGATGCCCGCGAAATGCGCTTGCAGCTGCGCATCATCCGTTTGTCCAGCCAGCGCCTGTGCCCAGTAGAGCGCGAGGTAGAACTGGCTGCCACGGTTATCGAGTTCGCCAGTTTTTGGCGACGGATTTTTGTTGGTGTCGAGCAGTTTGCCGGTGGCTTGGTCGAGCGTGTCGGCGAGGATTTTGGCCTTCGCGTTGCCCATCTTGATGCCCATGTCTTCAAGGCTCACCGCGAGCGCCAAGAACTCGCCCAGCGAATCCCAACGCAAATGGTTTTCCTCAACAAGCTGTTTCACATGCTTCGGCGCAGAGCCGCCTGCGCCCGTTTCGTACATCCCGCCGCCCGCCATCAGCGGCACGATGGAGAGCATCTTCGCGCTGGTGCCCAGCTCCATGATCGGGAACAAATCAGTCAGGTAATCGCGAAGAATGTTGCCTGTGACCGAGATCGTATCGAGGCCGCGAATCACACGCTCCAAGGTGTAGCGCATTGCCCGAACTTGGGACATGTGCTGAATGTCGAGCCCGGTCGTGTCGTGATCCTTCAGGTATAGCTCAACCTTTTTGATCATTTCGTTTTCGTGTGGGCGATACGGATCGAGCCAGAAGACCGCAGGCATGCCAGAGTTTCGAGCGCGAGTCACGGCGAGCTTCACCCAATCGCGAATCGGCGCGTCTTTCACTTGGCACATGCGCCAAATGTCGCCCACGTCAACCTCTTGCGAGAGGAGCACTTCGCCGGTGGCGATATCAACGATGTTGGCGGTACCCGCTTCGGCGATTTCGAAGGTTTTGTCGTGAGAGCCGTATTCTTCGGCTTGCTGCGCCATCAAACCCACGTTTGGAACCGTGCCCATGGTGGCGGGATCGAAGTTGCCGTTGGTTTTGCAGAAATTGATGATCTCTTGATAAATCCGGGCGAACGTGCTCTCAGGGATCACCGCTTTGGTGTCTTTCGGACGACCATCCGCGCCCCACATCTTGCCGCCGATTCGAATCATGGCGGGCATCGATGCGTCTACGATCACGTCGTTCGGCGCGTGCAAATTGCTGATGCCTTTGGCTGAATCCACCATCGCCAGCTCGGGGCGATGCTCGTGGCAAGCATGCATGTCGCGAATGATTTCTTCGCGCTGGCTCGAGGGCAACGTCGCGATTTTTTCGTAGAGATTCGCAAGACCGTTGTTGACATTCACGCCAAGCGATTCAAAGAGCTTACCGTGCTTGGCGAACGCTTCTTTGTAGAAGATTTTCACAGCATGACCAAACACGATGGGGTGCGACACCTTCATCATCGTGGCTTTCACGTGCAGCGAGAGCATCACACCCGTTTTTCTGGCATCCTCGAAGTGGTACTCGTAGAAATCACAGAGCGCTTTTTTGCTCATGAACATGCTGTCGATGATTTCACCGGCTTGCAGTTTGGTGAGCGGCTTCAATACCACCGTTTTCCCGCCCTTGGTGATGAGCTCCATCCGCACATCGCGGGCGCGATCCAATGTCATGGATTTTTCGCCGTGATAGAAATCGCCGTGCGTCATGTGCGCCACGTGAGTGCGCGATGCCATGCTCCATTCGCCCATGCTGTGAGGGTTTTTGCGAGCAAAGTTTTTCACGGCGGCAGGGGCGCGGCGATCCGAATTGCCTTCGCGAAGCACTGGGTTCACCGCGCTACCGAGGCACTTTCCATAGCGCGCACGAATTTGCTTTTCGGCGTCTGTCTTGGGATCTTCGGGGTAGTTCGGGAGCTTGTGGCCCGTGGCTTGCAGCTCAGCAATCGCGGCGGTCAGCTGATGCACCGACGCGCTGATGTTTGGGAGCTTGATGATGTTGGTATCAGGCAGCAACGTGAGTCGACCCAGCTCTGCCAAATGATCGGGCACCTTTTGCGCGTCGGTCAAATACTCGGGAAACTCCGCCAGAATCCGCCCCGCCAACGAAATATCGCTTGCCGTAACGGCAATGCCAGCAGGCGCCGTAAACGCGCGCACAATGGGCAGAAACGAAGCCGTCGCCAGTGCGGGTGCTTCATCGGTAATGGTGTAAATGATCGTGGGCTGGTTGCTCATCGGTGAGTTCCTGAGAAAGTGTTGGTGTTCGGCAAGCCGAGACATAAGCGCTTCGGTAAGCCCGCTATTTTCGCTGAATCTAGATGGGCTGCCAATCAGCAAACACCCGAATTGAGACGCTTATTTGCGTGTGTCGGTCGGCGTGGCTTGCTGGGTTCGGTCGCGCGCAAAGTCGTGCCCGTCGGCTGGAGCGTCCTTGGGTGCGATCTTACTTGCGCAACTGAATTGCACTACGCAATCGCCTCGGCCAGCTCGGTCTCTAGCGCAATCCGCGTCGATTCCTCGGCCAAGCGACCGCCGGAAATCACGAACACGTCCTCCGCCCTTGCGCCCAAGGTGTTGATGCGGGCAGTCTCAATCGACACGCCGCGCCGCGACAACACTTCAGCGATCCTAGCGAGAAGCCCCGTGCGATCCGCTGCAACGATTTCGAGCGCGAAACGCTGGCCTTGTTCATCGCCGACAATTTCGATTCGCGGTGCAACTGGGAAGCTGCGCTGCTGACGGGTGGCTTTGCCGAGTGCGGGGAGCTGTGCGTCGTCGGGGTGAGCGAGTG
>JAAFHR010000186.1 GCA_013298455.1 Betaproteobacteria bacterium
CACGATTTTGCTCTGCCGCACGTCGAATCCCGGCGCGGCGGATTTGCAGGAATTGCTCATCGACGGTGAACCGCTTTACATGAAAGTGGCGCGCTTGGCGGCGACGAAATGGAATGGCAACGGCAACGTATCGCTCGTCGTTGGGGCGACCGCGCCGAAGGTGATTGCGGACGTGCGTGCGGTGGTCGGCGACATGCCGCTTCTCGTTCCCGGCGTGGGCGCGCAGGGCGGCGATGTGGCGGCAGCGGTTGCAGCGGGGCGAGATAGCAAAGGTGCGGGCTTGATGATTAGCGCGTCTCGGTCTGTGCTCTACGCCAGCAACGGCGAGGACTTTGCGCATGCGGCGCGGGGCGCGGTGGAGCAGATGATCGCTGATGGAGCGCGGTGCTAGCGGGGTAAATTCTGAGACAGCACTTCGTCTTTCGTCCTCATTTAATATGACATTGGCTCAAGTTTCAGTAATTTTTGAAAAATTCATTTTTATTGATAAAGCCCATAGTTTGTAGGGCGTTAAGCGAATAAGTTGAATCTACGTTGCAACCTCCCCGCCGTCATTCCCGCGAAGGCGGGAATCCATGGTGAATCGAGAAAAATCAATCGCTTGAACCTTTTCTCTTCACCGACGATGGATTCCCGCCTTCGCGGGAATGACGGAAGCGGCTATCGTGTCGAGGTCTCGCGCTGGTGAATATTCGCGACCTACTCGCGCTGCCAGCCGCTCGCAGCCTGCCACGCAGTGAAGTGCGAATGCTCATCGCTCATGTGCTGCAATGCACGACCGTTTGGTTGATTGCACATGATGACGAGCCGATTTCCGGTGCCGCGGCGGCTCATGTCGAATCGCTCATCGCGCGCCGAGTCGATGGCGAACCCATTGCGTATTTGCTGGGTGAGCGCGAGTTTTATGGGCGCGGTTTTTTGTGTTCGCCTGCGGCGTTGATTCCACGGCCTGAGACGGAGTTGCTCGTTGAGCGGGCGCTCATGGCTCCCCTCTCCCCCGGAGGAAGAGGGGTTGGGGGAGAGGGGGAAGGTGGCTTAGCGCAAGGCGATGGCGCTCCCGTCAAACACCCCCCTCTCCCCAACCCTCTCCCTCCGGGGGAGAGGGAGCTTTCGGTCTTGGACGTTGGCACGGGCACAGGCTGCATCGCGATCACGCTCGCCCTTGAATTGGCCGCCGCGAAACACCTCGCGCGGATCACGGCGATCGACATTTCACCCAACGCCCTTGCGCTCGCGCAAAGCAACGCACAGCGCCTCAACGCCCCAGTGAAATTGATTCAATCGAATTGGTTCGAAGCGCTACCCAGCGATGCTCAATTCCACATCATCGTGAGCAACCCGCCGTACATCGTACCGGGCGACGCGCACCTCAGTCAGGGCGATTTGCGCTTCGAACCCGCCATAGCCTTAGCTGACGCGGTCGACGGTTTGCAGAGCTATCGCGAATTGCTCAAAGGAGCGATGAAGCACCTGCGGCCGGGCGGTTGGTTGATCGTTGAACATGGCTACGATCAAGGCGAAACGGTGCCCGAATTGTTTCGTGAAGCGGGGCTGATTGACGTGGCGATGCATCGAGATTTAGCGGGGCAGTCGCGCGTGACACAAGGGAAAGTCAAGCTGTAGGAGCGGCTCGCCGCGAACGGCTTCGGACCTACGCGGCCATGCGCCTATTCCGCACACATTCGCGGCAAGCCGCTCCTACAGTTCGGCGCACTCCTACAATTACAGCAACCCCTTTACAAAAGAAAAATCATGGCAGTTCAATGCGGCATCGTCGGCCTTCCCAACGTTGGCAAATCCACGCTCTTTAATGCGCTCACCAAAGCGGGCATCGCGGCGGAAAATTATCCGTTTTGCACGATTGAGCCCAACACCGGCATCGTTGAAGTGCCCGACCATCGCTTGGCGCAACTCGCTGAGATCGTGAAGCCGCAAAAAATCGTGCCCGCGACGGTTGAATTTGTGGACATCGCGGGTTTGGTCAAGGGCGCGTCGACCGGCGAAGGGCTGGGCAATCAATTCCTCGCCAACATTCGTGAATGCGACGCCACGGCGCATGTGGTGCGCTGCTTCGAAGACGACAATGTGATTCATGTCTCCGGGAAGGTCTCGCCGATTGACGACATCGAAGTCATCAATACCGAGCTCGCGCTCGCTGATCTCGCCAGCGTTGAAAAAGCGGTGCACCGCTTCACCAAATTGTCGCGCTCCACGGGTGGCGACAAAGAGGCACAGAAGATGTTGCCGCTCTTGGAAAAGTGTCAAAAGGTATTGAACGAAGGTCGCGCGGTGCGTTCGTTGTCGCTCGATGACGAAGAGAAAGCGTTGGTCAAAACGCTTTTCCTCATCACCTCAAAACCCACGATGTACGTGGCTAACGTGGCCGACGCCAACGACTTGGCGCACAACACGCATTACCAAGCCGTTGTTGCCTACGCAGCGAAAGAGAAAGCGCCAGTGATCGCCGTATGCGCCAACATGGAAGCCGAAATCGGCGACATGGACGACGCCGACAAAATGGAATTTTTGAAAGACTTAGGGCTAGAGGAACCGGGGCTCAACCGAGTGATTCGCGCGGGCTACGATTTGCTCGGATTGCAAACGTATTTCACGGCGGGCGTCAAAGAAGTGCGCGCTTGGACGATCCACAAAGGCGACACCGCCCCACAAGCCGCCGGTGTGATCCACACCGATTTCGAAAAAGGCTTTATTCGCTCGCAAACCGTAGGCTTCGATGACTACATCAAATTCAAAGGCGAAGCCGGCGCGAAAGAGGCCGGCAAGATGCGCGCGGAGGGGAAAGAATATGTTGTGGTGGATGGGGATGTTTTGAATTTTTTGTTTAATGTTTAGACAGCCGCCCGCATGAATCAAATCGTCGCTGTGATGGTTCACGTCGCGGATGTCGCCTTAGGGTTGGATTGGTACGAACGCGCATTTCCCTCTGCAGTTCGAAAGCGCATCACCGATCCCATCGACTTTGTTTTCTTGGATGTGAATGGCGTGATGATCGAAATCGTTCCTGCGGACGACCAAGTTGCTAGCGGTGCTGCGGGGAGCGTTGTGTATTGGAAAGTTGAAGACTTCGACGCCTCATTGCACCGCCTGCAATCCCTCGGCGCGACGCTGTATCGCGGGCCGGGAAAAATCGAACTCGGGCAACGCATGTGTCAGGTTCGCGATCCATGGGGGAACTGCATTGGATTGCGTGGGTAGGGCAAGCCGCCGACGCGTGGCTGATTTGTGTCCGTTCGGGCTGAGCTTGTCGAAGCCTGGGTTGAGTGCCGTGAACCCTTCGACAAGCTCAGGGCGAACGGTGATGAGCCCGCGATGTTCGCCTACGAGTCTCTACCAATAGCCTCCGCAACCTGCTCCAACACCGGCTCCCAACGCCGATCCGCATCTTGCCGAAACAGCCGCATCGTCGGCGACCAAGCGCACGTCTCACCCGTGATGCCGTAGCGCCAATCACCCGCTTCGCGAAGCAGCACCCACGTTTCCGCGCCCAGCGCAGCCGCCAAATGCGCGGCGCCGGTGTCGATGCTGATGACGATATCGAGCGCGTCGATCAGCGCGGCCATTTGCGTGAACTCAACGGTTTCATTCGTCCAATCAACGACACGTTTGCTTGCGAGCGGCGCTGCGCCATGCTGCAGCGATACCCAAACGATGTTGGGATGCGCCGTGCTCATTTGCTCGACGAATTCGTTCATCAAGCGCGGTGGGATGGAGCGGTCGGCCATTTGGTTATCTTGGCCTGCTAGTTGGCCTTGCCAGACGAGGCCGATGCTTTTGCTCCCTTCTCCCGCAGGCGGGAGAAGGGTTGGGGATGAGGGTGTCGCGGCGCTGTCAGGCTTCGTCAATGGGCTTCTCCCGTCAACCACACCCTCACCCCAGCCCTCTCCCGCCTGCGGGAGAGGGAGCACTGCCGCCAACCGCTCACGCCAATTCGCCACATCCACTGCCCGCGTTTGCAAAAACCGCTTCGGCGCAGGCAAATTCTCGAGCGTGATGCCGAGCGCCGGAACCAGCGACCAGAGCGCAGCCCAATAATCAAACTGCATCGATTCATGCTCACCAACAGCGATCACGTTCACGTCAGGAAACGATTGCTGCATCAACGCGACTTGCGAGCGCTGCACGGCGAACGTAACCATCAAGCCGCGAGCAACGACTATCGGCACGAAGCGGGCGAACATAAACGTGTCGCCCAAACCCTGTTCGCACATCAACAAAATCGTTTTGCCGCGGGCTGCTTCGCCGCGCCAAATGGGCGTGTTGGCGGGAATTTTCCCGCTAGGCTGCGTTTGCGGGAATTGCAATCGGAGTTCGTAATCGGCAAAACCGCGTTCGTAATCGCCTTTGGCCAAGAGCGAAAACGTGCGATTCCAGCGGGCGTAGTTGAAATCGGGAACGATCTCGAGCGCGCGATCAAAGGCGTTGATCGATGCGTCGATTTCATTCAACGAGCGCAGATTGAAGCCCAAATTGTTGAGTGCGCTGGGATGATCGGGGTTGATCGAGAGCGCGTGTTCGGCGGCCCATTGGCCCTCGGCGTAGCGCCCCGCGCTCCATGCGGCGGCGCTGTAATTGCTGAAAAATTCGGGCTCGTTTCGAGTGAGCGTGAGTGAGCGCCACATGGGCTCCATCGCCGCCGAGGGTTGACCGCTTTGGTATTGCGCGAGCCCGATGAAATGCAGCGCGTTGGGGTTTTCGGGCTCTTGGCTGAGCACCTTGGTGTAACGATCAACAGCGGCTTGAATGTTGCCGCTTTGATGCAATTGCAACGCTTCGCCGATCAAGGCATCGATGTCGGCAACCGGCAATGCGGCAACCGCCACGCCCGCTTTGCCGTGACACTCTTTGTATCGCTTGCCGCTGCCACACGGACAGGGATCGTTTCGCGAGCTGGGCGCTTTGACAACGACTTCGGTTTTCGGCGCATCGCTAGAAGCCACATTTAGTCTGGCTTTCAGCTCAAGTGCTTGCACATCATGCGGTAGCGACGCGAGTCGCCGAGTGACAAATTCACGAGCAATGTCGGTGCGCTTCAGATCGACCAAATTTCGTGTGAGCGCGCCGAAGCCTAAGCCTTCGGCAATCGCTTCCGGTGCAGTGCGAGCGAAGCTGATAAGTTCATCAGCCGCCATCACTTGCCAAAAATTGAAGACGCCGTGAAAGCCCAAGGTACGACCGACGGGTCGCGAGACATCAAACGCAAATCGATCCGCCACTCGCTCATCAGCAAACACGATGTTGTGTTTTTGTTCGAGCAGCGTTCGGTAGCGAATGCAAATCGCTTCGTCTTCGTTTTCATCGTCTCGGTAAACGATGGCGTCGTCGCGGAGTGCGTGGAGCAATTTTCTCGAACGCAGCGAGAAGCCGCCGTTGCCCACCTTGAATTCGCCGTCCACATGCGGCCAGCGCGCGCCGATGTAATCGTAGTTCCAAAATTCTTCTGCGAACGCATCATCGTGAATCACGAAACCATCCCACTGCACAACAAGCGCGTAGTCGGTATCGATGTGATCAGCGAGCTGCTTCAACATGAACTGCGAATACGCAGCGCGGGATTTGATGGGGGCGATTGATTTGACTTCAACGCCGTCAAATGTGGCTTTGACGTCTGTGAGCAGCAACACACGGGCGGCGGGTAGCAACGAAGCGCTACGTTGAAGCGCCTTCGCCGCGAGCGCGGGATAGGCGCAGTCAACGGCAACGAGGGTGAGATCGGTCTTTGGGTTCATGGGAAGTATTTTCCTGCAACGCACTCGCTCCATCGCTCAACACTTTTTGCACAACAATTTTTTGCCACAGATTTCACAGATGAACGCCGATACGGCTACTGGAAATCTGTGCAATCTGTGAAATCTGTGGCAAAAATCCGGAACGCCGGTTCATAGGTAAGCAATATTGAGGCTTGACCGCGCCCGTGCCGAGCGACGCCAAGTCCACGTCGACCCGTTCTATCGCCTACCGCAAGCCCTCAAACAACAACCGACAGCCCAAAACAAACATCAGCGTGAGCGCGATCTTTCGAAACAGCGCGTCGCTCATCCAGCGATTGAGCCGCACGCCGAGCCACACGCCAATCGGGGCGAGTGGCATGAGAACGAGCGAGGTCGCTAGATTCGTTAAATTGAGTTGGCCGAGGATCGCAAAGGGGGCGATTTTTACGGCGTTGACGACCGTGAAAAACACGACGGTGGTAGCGACAAACTGGCTACGATCCAAGGCTTTCGGCCACAGGTAAATTGTGACGGGTGGGCCGCCCGCGTGCGCCAAGGTTGAGGTGAATCCTGATAGGCCGCACCAGAGCCAAGGCCTCGCCCACTGGGCGATCCAAGACTTCAAATTACGAAGCCGCGGTACGAATTGATAGATCGAAAACGACACAGCGATCACACCCAAAATCGTCTTCGTTGCCGCAACAGAGAGCACACCAAAGAGTAGCGCGCCGAGCGCGATGCCCAACACCGCTGGCAGCAACATCGGCTTCAAGATCGGCCACGACCATTTGCCGCGATACGCGCGAAGCCCCAGTAAATCCATCACACACAGAATCGGCAACATGATCCCCGCCGCCGCACCGGGTGCGATGAGCTGCGACATCATCGGCACCGCGACGCCGCCCGCACCCGCGCCGAGCCCTGTTTTGGAAATGCCCGTGATGAGCACTGCCGGGATGGCGAGCGCATAAAACCA
>JAAFHR010000187.1 GCA_013298455.1 Betaproteobacteria bacterium
TTTTTAGATGAACTGAATCAACGAAGTGACTGATTTCCTTTTTGGAGAGTGTGCGCGGCGGATTGATGATCCAGATGGGGCGCAGCATCGGCGTGTTGAGTGTGTTTTTCGAAGGCTCACCTCGGGATTCGGGCAGTGCGTTGCTGTTGTGATGGGGGGCGCTAAGTGATTGCGTGCCCATTCTTAGCTTGAGGAGATTGAGTAGCGATTTCCAATCGCGATCAGTGTCGTGATGTCGCTCGAACAGATCAGTTTCAAAAAATCGCAACGAATCAATACGATCAACGCTCAGCTCGATTCGAGACACTTCGTGAGCGATAGGATTTCGCTCTAAGCTTGCGTGAATTAAGCGCAGCCAATCGCTCGCTTTGTAGATCGGTTGCGCAGCGTCAACAGAGAGCTCTGTTTGTTGAATCGTGCCTTGGCGAAACGTCCAATCGGTGCGCTGTGTGGCGGCGGCTCGGCCTTGTAGAAACTGCGCTTGGGTGTGCAGTAATTGCTCGACACCGGGCATCCAATGCGTTGATTCACGTGCTAAATCCATGAATTCAACGTAATCATCGAAACGTGTCAAAGGTTGCCAAAACGCCAATACTTCAGGGCGCTCACCGTAGGCTTGAGCGAGGGTGTTGATCGTTTCAATGCCAAACCGCTTAGCGATAGCGGCGCTAGGCAGTTTTCTGAGTGCGCCGAGGTGATGCAAATTGAGTGCATGCCAATCGTCAATCAATGCCGCCGAGAAATCTGTGCAATCAAACGCTAAATCATCAAGCCATTCATTGATGTTCGCTTCGACCAAAAGCTGTCGATGCGCCCGAGAAAGCCAACGTGCGCCAGAGGCCGTAGGTGCGAGCACCCCATGGCTGCGAACGCCGAGCTGCGACGCAGCAGCTTGCACTCTAGTCAAGAGCGGCTCCGCACCCTGAAACAGCTTGATCGATGCGCTCACATCGAGCAATACACCGTAGCCCGATTGCACATGAATATTGGGGGTGAACGAGGCTAAATGCGCCGCCAATTGTTCGAGCAATGCCGTTTCACGCAAAGGCTCACGGGGTAATGTGATCAAGCCATCACACATGGCATGAGCCGTTGCCAAATTGATGTGATTGTGTATGCCGATTTTGGCGGCTAAGCTGTTTCTTGCAACGATTTTGGTGCGTGCTGATTCCCGCTCATACACAACCACTGGCGCTGTTTCAACGAGCGATTTGGAAAACGCTTGCAGCGGTAGCGCGGGTAAATAAAGAGCAAGCCAGAGCACGGTAATCACAATCAGCCCAGAGCGCTATTGCAGCGTGGTGCTGCTACGTCGGTAGGTCGGGTCGAAGCCATCCGCAGCGGTATTCGTTTCGCTACTGCGTGCATTGACTGCAAGGCCGTATTCAATGGCGTTTCGCAGCGATTTTTCAGCGCTCAACTGTGCGTATAGACGGCGCTGCACGGCGGTGCGATCAAGCGTAATCAGCGGCCGCGTGAGCAATCGACCGCGACACTTGAGAATTTGCAGCCGAATTTCGGCATCATCCGCCGCAAAGCCACAGCGTAACCAAGCCGGCGAGTGCTGCTGCATACAGGCATTGCTGCGGAAATGAATCAGCGTGGTGTCGGTGTTCAACATCGCTAATTGCAAGCGGCGCAGCACTTCGGGCGTACAACTCGTGCGGCTCCACAGCACCACCATGCCCGGCAGACCGGTTTTCAAAATTTGTTCGGTACACCATAGGTTTTCCTTTTGCTTTTTGTTGGAATGCGACGCCTCTGCTGCGTTAATTTGCGTGACGCGGCTCGGATCAATGCCCGCATCAAACAGCGCTGCAGCAAACAATTCATGCGGTGCACCAATGCAAATAATCTGACGTTTTTCTTGACTCAATCGCGCCATGGCGGGAAGCACCAAAGACATTTCGCCGCAGCCAACGCGATCTGTCATGATTTCCGTCATCGCGCCCACAGGCCAGCCGCGCCACGGTAAAAACGCATCAAGCACGGCGAAACTGCTGGCAACGCCGAGGGTCTTGTTTGAATCTTTGTCGGCGTAGTCCAACGCGTCGAAACCCAAGCGCACATGGGATTGCAGGCCAGGTTCGGCAGCAAAAATTTGCGTTGCATTTAGTTGGTTTCTAAACAAAACATCCATAACTGTGATTTTATACAGTATTTTGTTTTGTTGTGCAACCTGTAGGAGCGGTTCCACCGAGATAGTTTCGCATCCGAATCGCCGTGATGAAACGCACGAGGAATGCGGTGCGCCTATCGCGGTGGAACCGCTCCTACATTGGGAGTTTGTTCCGGTTGCGCAGAAAACCATCCCCACCCTAGCCCTTCCCTTGAAGGGGAGGGGACGGATCGGTGTAGCCGGGGAAGCGCATCGTCGGAGCCATTCGCGGCAAGCCGCTCCTACAGTCGCGTGCTCGGGGCAAAATACTTTCATCGTTATGAACGCAATCCCCCATGTCAACCAACGAATTCGAGGCGCTGATTGAAACTGCTTGGAATGATCATGCCGCTGAGCCTGCGGCGGTTGCTGCGCGGCTTCAAGCTTCACTGGCGTTCATCACCCAAGCCGCGCATATTGCGCCGTTTGCACGAATCACTACGCACGTGTTTGGCGAGCATTTAGGTCAATGGCAGCATGGCGTTGCGCTGCTGCAAAAACTGTTTACGCTCTCAGTGTGGGACGAAGCAACGCATCGCGGTTTGCTGGAGCGAAACTTAGCTACGTTGCGCTACTGTGAGTCCGCAGACGCCACAGCAGAAAGTAGCGCCCTGCAAACGCTAAATCACGACGATCAAATTGCCGCGCTCGCAACGGCTGCGGCCTGCCTCGTTGGCGTAGGCCAAACCGCCCGCGCTATGACAACGTTCAACACCGCCATCGAACGCGCCGACAGTGGTCTCAGCAAGGATTCCCCTGCGCTTCGGGCCTTAGCCGTTGCAGGTAACAACATGGCTGCATCACTTGAAGAATTGCCGCAACGAGACGCCACGCAAAACATAATGATGCTCAAAGCCGCCAATGCAGGCGTGCGCTTCTGGAAGCTCGCCGGAACATGGCTTGAAACCGAGCGTGCCTATTACCGGTTGGCTAACAGTTTGATGGCCGCAGGGCAGCCCGATGAAGCAATCCGCGCGGCAGAGCGCTGCATTGCGGTGTGCGATGAAAACGCCGCGCCTGCGTTTGAAAAATTCTTTGGCCATGCGATGAAAGCCATCGCAGCGCGAAGTGCAGGAGAGCGCGGCGTATTCGAGACTGCGCGAAGCGCCGCGCTTGCACACTTTGAGCTCGTACCGAACGACGAAAGATCATGGTGCAAGCGCGAACTTGAGGCGTTAAATGCATCGTAACAATCACGTCCAGAGCTAGCGCTTCACACACACAAGCAAAACCCCCACCGCTACGCCAACTTAAACGGCATCTCGCGTAGCGGTTTGCCGGTTGCGCGTCGCAGCGCATTGGCGAGCGCTGGTGCAAAC
This sequence comes from Betaproteobacteria bacterium, assembly GCA_013298455.1. Lineage (GTDB taxonomy): Bacteria > Pseudomonadota > Gammaproteobacteria > Burkholderiales > Casimicrobiaceae > Casimicrobium. Next base: position 3,478 of record JAAFHR010000187.1, read on the forward strand.
GGCGGCAGACCCGGTTCACCCACGCCTTTCGGCGGATCATTAGACGGCACGATATGCACGGCAATATTTGGCATATCGGTGATGCGCGGCATGGGGAAGTCGTGAAAATTGCTTTGCTGAACGACGCCGTCTTTGAGTGTGATCGCGTGGTTTTCTTGGGTGGTGGCGAGTGCCATCAGCGCCGAGCCTTGGATTTGCGTTTCCACGGTACGCGGGTTGACGCAGAAATTGCAATGCAGAGAGGCGGTCACGGCACCGATCACCGGTTTGCCGTCTTTCACGCCCGCTTCGACGATGAAGGCAACAACTGATTCGAAGCTCTCATGCATGGCCACTCCCCAGTGCATGCCGCTGGCGAGCTGCTTTTTGCCATAGCCAGATTTTTCAACCGCGAGTTGCAGCGTTTCTTTGTGGCGTTTGCCGCGCGCGTCGTCAGCGAGTAAGCCCATACGATAGGTCACAGGGTCTTTGTTGGATGCAGCCGCGATTTCGTCGAGCAAGGTTTCCATCACAAACGCCGTGTGTGTGGAGCCCACCGAGCGCCACCACAACACTGGCACGTTGATTTGTGGATGATGCACCGATAGCTGCATCGGAATCGAATAGGGCTCGCGCATGCCCTCCGTCGTGGTTCCGTCAACGCCTGCTTTCACCAAAAATGCTTCAAACGGCGAGCCCTTCAAGATGCTTTGCGAAACGATTTTGTGATCCCACGCCACAATCTTGCCCTCGTTGTCATAGCCGATCTCGGCTCGATGCAGCGTGAATGGGCGGTAGTAGCCGGCTTTGACATCGTCTTCGCGCGAATGCACCACTTTAATTGGCGCGCGCTTTCCCGTAGCGGCGTAGGCCTTGGCTACGTTGGTAGCCTCGATCACATATTCGCTCGTTGGCACGGCACGCCGGCCAAAACCGCCACCGGCCATTTGAACGTGAATGTTGACCTGATCGGGAGAGAGCCCCGTTGCTTTGGCAATCGCGGCGGCGTCCACGCCGGGCATTTGCGATGCGGTGTAGACGCTGCAGGCGTTGGCCTTCAGATCGACCGTGCAGGCCAGTGGCTCCATCTGCGCATGGTTCAGGTACGGAAAAACGAATTCAGCGGAAAGCTTTTTGGGGGCGTTGGCGAGCGCTGATAGATCGGCTTTGTACTGGTCACCCGGCGCTTGAAGGCCTGCGGTTTTTGCAAGCTCGCGGTATTGGGCGAGCAGGGCGGTGTTGTCGGCTTTGGCCACACCCGCGTTGTCCCATTCGAGTTTGATCGCATCGCGCCCGAGCTTGGCCGGCCAGTAGCCATCGGCAATCACGGCCACTCCCTTGGCACCACGATCCAAATCTACGGGCAATACGGCGCGTACGCCTTTGACTTTGAGCGCAGCGCTCGCATCCATCGATTTCAGTTTGCCGCCAAACACAGGCGGTCGCAGCACCACAGCCGTGAGCATGCCAGGTAGCTTCACGTCGATACCGTATTTTTGCGAACCAGTAGCTTTTTCCTTGGACACCTTTAAAGACGTGGGCTTACCGATGATTTTGAACGATTTTGGATCTTTCAAAACAACGCTCTCAGGCACCGATTCCTTGAGTGCTGCGTCAAAAAGCTGTCCGTAGCCCAAGCGCTTTCCGCCGCCGCTAACCACGCCGTTGGCGGCAGTGAGCGCTGTGGCGTCGAGCTTCCATTCTTTCGCTGCGGCGGCGATGAGCATGGCTCGCGTTCGGGCGCCGAGTTCTCGGTACTGGGTGTAGCTGTTTTTGATCGAGTTGGAGCCGCCCGTGAGGTGCATGCCCATGGCGGGATCAACGTAGTTGCCGCGCTGATTGCCAAACGCGGTGTTCACCTTGCTCCAATCGGCGTCAAGCTCCTCGGCGCAGATCATGGCCAGCGCCGTTTCAATGCCCTGCCCCATATCCATGCGGTTACAGAGGATCGTGGTGGTGCCGTCTTTGGCGATGGTGATGAAAGCGGCGGGTTGCTCGGTCGGCTTTTGGCCGGGCTTGGGCGCAGCCGCAGTGCTGCCCTGAGCGAGCGCGACGCCGGGCACGATGGCAATGCCAGCGGCACCGCCAACGCTCATTTTGATGAAGCTGCGGCGCGAGGCATTGGCCGCGGAGCCCAGAGCGATGCCGTCAATGGCGGCGTCGAGCGATTGAATGTTGGAGGAGAGCATTTTTTCGATAAACATGGTGCATTCCCTTATGCGATCGCCGTTGCAGCCGCTTTGATCGCGGCGCGAACTCGGGTGTAGGTGCCGCAGCGACACAGATTGCCCGCCATTGCAGCATCGATCTCCGCATCGGTGGGTTTTTTCGTGCGCTTCAGAAGCGCGGTCGCTGACATCACTTGACCGCTTTGGCAGTAGCCACACTGCGCCACGTCATTGACGACCCACGCATCCTGAACCGCTTTACCGATCCGGTCTGCATTGACGCCTTCAATCGTGGTGATGTTTTTACCCGCGACGGCTGAAATCGGCGTTGAACACGAGCGAATGGGTTGCCCATCCAGATGCACCGTACACGCGCCGCACAGCGCCATGCCGCAGCTGAATTTGGTACCCGTCATGTCTAGATTGTCCCGCAGCGCCCATAGCAGCGGCGTGCTGGGGTCGGCGTCAACGCTCGCCGGTTTGCCGTTCACTTGAAATCGAATCATGACGGAGTCCTTTCAAAAAATCTGAGAGTGCTGGGCGGGTGCCGTTAAACGCGTGTCATCCTGAGCAGAGCGAAGGATCAGCTGGCGCAAGGTGTCCGCTCGATCAGCAAAAAAAATATACCACCTGATGTTTCGCCCCGCTCAACATGACAGGGCAATTGTGTGTCGCCCGTAGCGAGGGGTGTGTCGGAAGACGAGTCGAACACGCAACGTGCGCACTTACCGTTGTGCGGCTTGCTTCATGCATTCTGACAGTCACAATTGGAAATCGTGCCATGGAAAACCAGTATTTCCTAGACTCAACCTTCATCCTCAGTGAAGACAGGTTCGCTGGAAAGCGGTCAATTTACCCGCCGCGAGGAGGGGCTTCGCATAGCATTGCAGCAAGCAATTTCTGTTCTCTAGACCATGCCCATCATTACCAACATCGAAGACCTTCGCGTTTTGGCGCAAAAGCGCGTGCCGCGCATGTTTTACGACTACGCCGATTCGGGCTCTTGGACGGAGAGCACCTACCGCGCCAACGAGAGCGATTTCCAGAAAATCAAGTTCCGCCAGCGCGTGGCCGTGA